>JBAURA010000022.1:0-19544 GCA_049580985.1 Chloroflexia bacterium | reverse complement strand
CCCCCAACCCCCTACAGCCTTTGCCGCCCGCTCTGCTGGTGCCCCTTGATGCTCAGGGCAACCCACTCTTCGGTCACTGAAATATAAGGTTTCGCTGCGAGAGTCTCCTTTGCAACCGTGCCGTTGGCCGGTGGCTCTTCGCCCTCACCCGGCATACCCGCCGTGGCTACAGCAGCTACAGCGGCTACAGCGGCTACAGGGGGCGTAGCGGCCTTCTCCGGGCGTTGTGATCCCCCTTCTATCTTGAGCGTTGCGGCTTGCGATTCTTTGCCGTTAACTTGTATCGGAGCGACTTCCACCGTGGCGCGTTCGCCGACGAAGATGCGCGTCTGCCTGTGCGCCTGGGACAATCCATTGGCTCCCGCCTCCTCTTTCCCGTACCCAATTGCCCGTATAGTCATCGCTGGCAGTGGCCCGAAACTGGATGCGAGAGTAGTAACGAGCGCCGCCCCCACGGGCGTGACGATCTCGCCGTCCTGTTCGCTTCCATACACCGGCACGGATGCCCGGCACAATATCTCTGCCGTGATTGGCGAGAACGTGAGCATGGCCCCCGTCTGCGTGCCCATGTCCGCCGCTGGCCCACCTATCCGCAGGGGCGAGCACTCCACCCGCCCAATCCCCAACAATGACAGTCCCAGCACCACCCCTATCGCTGCCTTTAGCTCCCTCCCCTGCCATTCCTGCCGGCCCATGACGCGCAATACTCCCTGCTCTTCCCGGTTGTGCACCACTTGCTCGGCTTCCTGGAGCCTGTTCAGCACAGCGCTCGCGGCCTGTTTAACCACCGGAGGCAAAGAGGATGCCGCCACCGACTTACGAAAAGCGCTCAAGTCCGATCCCGAGGCATGGCCGTTGGCATGGGCTTGTTCCGCCGGCAGCGCGGCCAGCGCGCGGTCAACCTCCTCCCTGGATAAGCCGGCGCTGAACAGCGCATCCAGGAGCGTCTCGCCCGACAGCCCGGCGAAACAGTCGATATATGCTAATAACATCTGGGTTAGTGCCTTTGCAAGAGGAAAATGGGTTTTGCCTGAGGGACCGCCTCATTATACCCCACGGAACGCTTATCCGCCCGCCGAATTCCCATAAAACCTTATTATCCCGCCCCCATCGTGATATTACCTTCCCCGCTCCCCCAATCAAATAACCCCACCGCCTCTCATACATCATACGTCATTTACGTTTTACCTTTTACTCATCCATCGTCGGCTATCACCGCCGATTCCCAGCCATTTGCTCCTCGCCTCCCTACCCCCCTCCGGTCAAAATCCCCAAAACTCGCATAAAATTAACCCAAATGGCTACTTGTATTTGTAGAACACATGTGCTATACTCCAATAGAAAGAGCTTTCACCCTCTGACCGCATAAAGAGGGACATAAGGACCCTGGTGTCCCTATGTACCGGCAGTAACACCTGCCACTCTGCGACTAGCCTCACATCACACATACTGTGCCCAACGCCTATCCACTAAGCAATACGCAGTAAGCAGTAAGCACGAGCACCTTTACAAAGAGGCTAGACGACACGTTGCGTGCCAAGCACAGGAAGTCCTACGTGCCACGTGTCACGCCCGAACCACCTATCCGATGGGATAGGGGCTAGGCTCCTGTTGCCCACGCGGAACACGCTCCAGTTGCGCCATAGGGACACCATCCCTATCAGCCAACCAAGTATGCCCGTGTAGGGGCGGGTCCCCGTGCCCGCCCTCTGCCCGGCAACAACTAAATAACAAGGAGACCAACAAGGTACAGGGTGCATAGGACCCACCAAGCCCCATGCACCCTCCCTTCCCATACCCTAAATCCTAAATCCGAAATCCGAAATTCCTTCGTGTCCTTCGCCCACCTTCGTATCTTCGTGTACCAAACCATAAAACCTCCGCGCTCTCTGCGTTCTCTGCGGTGAATTCGTTCCCAATCCGCAATAGCCCTTGATTGTTCCCACGCGGAGAATCGGTTAGAATAACCGTCAGTGGACGATAACCTGCCCGCCGAAAGTGTCGAACCTATCGTTGGCCGCCCTATACGCAGGGGGCATATCTACGCTTTCGCCAACCAGAAAGGGGGCGTCGGCAAGACCACCACCACGGTCAACCTGGCCGCCTACCTCGCCGCTGGCGGCAAGCGCGTGCTGCTGGTAGACGCCGACTCGCAAGCCAACGCCACCTCCAGCCTGGGCATCGATAAACAGCGCGACGACCCTGCCCTGTACGACGTTTTGCTGGGCGGCGCCGACCTCACCGAGGCGATCACCTCCATCGACCGCCCCCTCTTCGGGGGCAGGCTCGACCTCCTGCCGTCCTCCGTTGAGCTGGCGGGAGCCGAGGTTGAGCTGGCGGGCGAGGCGCAGGGCGAGCGCGAGTACCGCCTGCGCGCCATCTTGCAACCCCTTACCGCGCGCTACGACTACGTCCTGGTCGATTGCCCGCCGTCGCTTGGCCTGCTCACGTTGAACGCGCTCACCGCCGCCGACGCGGTAATCATACCGTTGCAGTGCGAGTACCTGGCCCTGGAAGGTCTTCTGCAACTGACCGACACCATTTCGCTCGTCCTGAAGGGATTGAACCGGGGCCTAGGCATCCTGGGTATAGCCATGACCATGTACGACAGCCGTACCAACCTCTCCGCCCAGGTGGTGCAGGAGGTGAAAGCGCACTTCCCCCGCGAAGTGTTCGACACCCTCGTGCCCCGCAGCGTCCGCCTCAGCGAAGCGCCCAGCTACGGCCTCTCCATCCTTGAGTACGATCCCAACTCGCGTGGCGGCCTGGCCTACGCCTCCCTCGCCGCCGAGGTCGCTGCCCGCTCAGGCGACACCCTATCGGTAACCGACACTGCCCCCGAAAGGAGCGCCGTGCCATGAACAACAAGAAGCGCGGCGGCCTGGGCCGGGGCCTGGGCGCGCTCATACCTCCAACTACTCCTGACGACGCGGCTCAACAGGCTACTCCTTCCCAGCCCGACCCCCCACTACCCACCGGGGAAGCCGGCACAGGCGTTTCCTCCATACCCGGAAATGCTCTATTGGAAGTACCCGTCGAAGCCATCTCGCCCAACCCGCGCCAGCCGCGCCAGGCGCTCCACCCCGACAAGCTGGAAGAGCTTGCTGCCTCGATCCGCGAGCATGGCATAATCCAGCCCCTGGTCGTTACCAGCCTGGGTGATGGCAAGTATGGCCTGATCGCTGGCGAGCGTCGCTGGCGTGCCGCGCGGATGGCCGGGCTTGCCGCCGTGCCCGTGCTCGTCAAGGAAGCTACCTCGGGCGAGCAGCTACAACTGGCCCTCGTCGAGAACCTCCAGCGCGCCGACCTCAACCCCCTGGAAGCCGCCTACGCCTACAAATCGCTCATAGACGACTTCGGCCTCACCCAGGAGGACGTAGCCGGCCGTGTCGGCAAGAGCCGCACCGCCGTCACCAACTCCCTGCGCCTCCTCAGGCTCCCTCCCCAGGTGCTGGAATCGCTCTCCCTCGGCTTGATCGAGGAAGGGCACGCCCGCGCTCTCCTCCAGGTACCCGACGAAAGCCGTATGCTACGCCTCCTTGAGCACACCGTCGCCACGGGCCTCAACGTCCGGCAAGTCGAAGCCCTCGCCCGACGCCTCGCGGAAGCCCCGCCCGAACAATCCGAAGAAGCCTCCCCCAAGCCGCAAAATGAGCTCTATGACGAGGTCCGGGTGCTGGAGGAACGCTTCCGCGACGCCCTCGGCACCAAAGTGCAACTCTCAAAGAGCAGCAGAGGCGGCAAGCTCGTGATCTACTTCTACTCCGACGAAGAACTCGACCGCATCTACGGCACTATCGTCGGCGAGGAAGAATAGGGCATATCCTCTAGCTTGCAGTTCCTCAGATGCTTTACTACCGTTATAGTTCAGATTAGGGGGCATCGAAAACCAGGTCGTAGGGGCACCCCTTGTGGGTGCCCTGTCCCTTTACCTTGATCCCTCCCTAAGAGGGCACCCACAAGGGGTGCCCCTACGACGTTTCTACCGTAAATCTGAACGCTTACTTACCACTCTACCTTCACCCCTTTAGCTCGCGCGCCACAATTGTGATGCTCGCCAGGTGGTGGTCGTCATGTTCCGCCGTGAAATAGACCAGGTCCACCAGCCGCATCGGCACCTTCAAGCGTGGGTGCAACGCCGACTTTACCACCTCACTCTCGTCCATCTCCTCTATTCTGGACACGAACCCCATCCTCGTCGCTCGAAACGCCTTCAGCAATTCCTCCAACCTGGCTACGTTGTGGTTTGCCTCGTAGGTCTTGCTATTAGTCATATCGGCGGCCCGCAAGGTCTCTTTCCCCTCCGCGAAATCGTCCAGCCTCCCTATGTGCAGCTCTTCCAGGTCCAGCAGGTGTCCCACGTGCTCCTGCACCGACCAGTCCTCCCCCGAGCGCATGGTGAGTATCGCCGGGTCTATGCCCGCCACCAACTCCTCAAGCCGCGCCGGAGTGCCACGCACCCGCTCCACCACATAAGGAAAATACTCAGCAGGAAAGCTAAAATCGAATATCCGCTCCACCCAATTCGGCTCTTTCATACATCACCCCCAAGTGTCTACTATCACCCTCATCTCTACGCAGTAAGCAATACGCACTACGCATTACGCACTACGTCATAGTATCTCATCCTCTTCCGCCTCGATGATCTCCCGAGCAGCCAGTTCGGGGATCAACGCAGAGAAGTGGGTGCGCAATCCCGCCACGAACGCCTGCCCGCCCTCAACGTCTGTCTCAGGCGGTGCCCATGCTGCAAAGTCCTTGTCGTTAGCTTGCACGTATGGCCCTTCTTTCGCCTCGAACATCACTGTGCCGCTCTCCAGCGACACCAGGCAGTGCCACGCCCCTGCTGGTATCTCTATCCCGCGCACAGGCCCCTCGGCATCGACCACCACCCCTTCTAACGCCTCGCCATCATCACCGAAGCGCACGATGAGCGCGCTCCCCCTGAGGGCGATGAATACCTCCGGCTTCGCGGGCTCCAGGTGGCGGTGGGGGCGCGTATAGCTCTCCGGCTCGATGGCGTTGAGCATGCGCTGGAATGCTTCGTCCAGTTCGTGCAAGTGGATGATATGGCGCTTGCGCGGGCTGCCGCGCCCCATCTCAGCCGCCAGGTCGAGCAGCCCCTCGCCAAAAGGGATCAACTCTTGTGGGTCCTGCGAATTGCGGCTATAAGGTGTGGACATGGCCTGCGACTAGCCTACTTTCCGAAGAAAGACGAGACGTCGAACAACATCCGCTTATCCTGTCCGCATGTCTGGCACATAATGTCGATAGCGTCCATAGGAGTATCGCCCGCCACCAGCAACGCCTGCTTCACAACCCGGTATGCGCCCCCACACCTATCGCACCGCAATGACGCGACGTGCTCGTACTCTTCGGATACAGCGCTGACTTTTATCGGCTGCGTATTATCTTCCATAGCTCAGTTTAAAGTTCAAGGTTCAAAGCCCTTCGAGCGGTATGACCTCAACATTGAGCTTGATTACGCCATCTTCTCGCCGGTCAACATATTGACCGCCATGCCCACGATGCTAACCGCAATCGCGCCAACCAGCGCGCCCCAGAAACCCCCCACCGAAAAGCTGGGCACCAGCCAGGCCGCCAGTGCGAACAGCGCGGTGTTGATCACGATCATGAACAAGCCCATGGTCAGGCAGGTGAAGGGTATCGATAGGATCACCAGGATCGGCTTCACGAACGTGTTGAGCAGCGCCAGCACCCCCGCAAAGATCGCCAGCGTTACCCAGTCGTTGCCGTAGTTGACTAACTGCCCGTTGCCGAAGATGCCGATCTGCGGCAGCCCCCACGCTACCAGCAACACGGCTATCACGATCACAGCCCAACGTAGTATGAAGGTCTTCAACCTTGTTATCCTCCCAATGCGTCTCGTATCTTCCCGAACAACCCCTTGTCCTGCGGTCCCGGCGTGGCCTCTCCGAACGTCTGGGCCAACTCTCTCAACAGCCGCTTCTGCTCGTCGGTCAGGGTTGTCGGTATCTGCACGTTCACCTTCACCATCAGATCGCCCCGGCCCGACCCGCGCAAGTAAGGCACTCCCAGCCCCTTCACGCGCACCACCTTACCGCTCTGGGTGCCTGCCGCCACCTTTACGGAGGCCGTACCTCCCTCCACCGTCGGCACCTCGATCTCCGCGCCCAGCGCCGCCTGCGCCATGTTCACGTTCAGGTCGAGCAGCAGATCGTTGTTATCGCGCTTGAACAGCTTGTGCTGCTTCACGTTTAGCTCGATATAGAGATCGCCGGGAGGCGCTCCTTTCGGCCCCGCCTCGCCTTCGCCCGACAAGCGAATCTGCGCGCCGTCGTCCACTCCCGCCGGTATCTTCACCGCCAGCTTGCGCGTCTCCCGTATGCGCCCCTCGCCTTTGCACTCCGTACAGGGCGTGGCGACGATCTTGCCCTCGCCCCCGCACCTGTCGCAAGGCACTACCGACACGAACTGCCCAAAGATACTTTGCTGGGTGCGCCTCGTCTCCCCACGCCCGTTGCACTGGGGGCAAACCGTGGTGTCCGTGCCAGGCTCGGCCCCCGACCCATCGCACTTGGGGCAGGTCGCCAGCCTTGGGATCTCGACCTCCTTCTCCGTGCCGAACACCGACTCCTCGAACTCAATCGCCAGCCGGTAGGCAAGGTGCGCGCCTCGTTGCGGCCTGCGCGGGCGTGTGCCCGTGGCGCCTCCCGAGGCCGCGGCCGTGAAGAAGGTCTCGAATATGTCGGAGAACGAGCCGAAGCCCTGGAACGGATCGAAGCCCGGCCCGCCCGCTCCCCCTGTCCCCGACACCGCCGCGTGCCCAAATCGGTCGTAGGCCGAGCGCTTGTCGTCGTCGATCAGCACCTCATATGCCTCGCTGATCTCCTTGAACTGCGCCTCGGCCCCATCTTCCTTGTTCACGTCGGGGTGGTACTGCCGCGCCTTCTGCCTGAAGGCCCGCTTGATGTCCTCGGTGGTGGCGGCCCTGTTGAGGCCGAGCACCTCGTAATAATCGCGTTTTGCTGTTGCCATCTCTCTTCTATGCTTCCTCTGTTATCTGAATAGGTCTTCTACGGGCATCTTCCAGCCCGGCAATGCAGGTTCGGCCTCCGCCATGTCCCCTTTACGGTAGATATCCGGCTCGTCCGGCCTGCCGGCGCGATAGACACGCACGACCTCCTCGCTCTGCAAGTCCACATCCCACATCACCTGGGTGCCCGAGGCGAAATAGTCGGCACGCTTGGCCGCCAGCCTTTTTTCAGCGGCTGGCCCATAATCGCTCTCGCTTCTAATCTCCACCGCAAAAATGGGAGCACCCTCTAAGAACCTCATATTGATGCCTTCTTTGATCTCGCCGGTATAGAAGGCAATGTCGGGGCTGAATGTCCTGGTCCTGGGGAATCTAGTGACGAAGCCCGTATTGTCCGGGTAGGTGCGCCCAAAACCTGTCTGCTCTTCATACCTACCCAGATGCAGGCCGATACGGTAGGAAGCGCGCGCCGGTGAGTCGCCAGTTGGTGTCATAAGCACTATCTCCCCATCAACAAGCTCAGCCTTGCCTTTTATCTGGTACAAGTCTTCGATTGTGGCCGGCGTCCGTACTTTCATATCGCATCCCCTTTCGCGCTTAACTCATTATATACGTTTGGAGAGCGCTTTTCGAGACACTATAGCCTATGCGTCCAATACTTTTCTCCCATGACCATCGGGCTACTAGCAAACCCCCTCTTTATGTGATACTATTTACCCTGACGACAAGACATAATAACTATGTGAGCGTAACCCCCACACGTAGTTGCTCTTACCGCTAATGCATCCTCCTTGCCTCTCTTCCACTACTTCCTTGTCTGCCCGGATCTTGTTCGCGGCTGCTTTGCTGTGTGCTCTCGCTTACGTTGCCTCTATGTCCACTTCTAGGGCCGTTGCGAGCGATCTGGACGCCACCCCGACGCCCACCGCCCTGCCTACTATAGATTGGTCCCATATCTCCCCACCCGACCCGGCGACTCCGACCCTCACTCCTCCGCTAGAAGCGCACCCTGATACCTTGCCGCCGACTTCCACTTCCAGCCCCACAACCCTGGAGCAGCCGCCTACCTCGACCTCCACCCACGCTCCACCCTCCGCCACTCCCACCAATACACTTACGCCCACCGCCACCGCCACCGCCACTGCAACCTCGACCTCAACCTCAACTCCAACCACGATTCGGACCTCAACGGCAACCCGCACCGCGACCGTAACAACTACAATAACCTCGACCACAACCCCCACGCCCAGTTGGCTGCCGCCCGGCCCCGAGTGCTACGTCAAGCCCGGCAAGCCCGTCCTGACTCTTCAGGTCCCCTTCATCCACCAGGTGTATGACATCGTCAGCGCCGACGGTAACTGGGCCTGTGGTCCCACCAGCGTCGCCATGGTCCTGGCCTACTACGGCAAGCTACAACCCTGGCAAGACACCGCCCCCGAAAATCTCAAGCCCACGGAAGGCTCCCAGTTCGCGCCATATATCACCGAGGTCTATACCAGCAGCAATCACACCTATGGCGTGCTTGCAGCCGATCCACAGGGCAAGAAAGTAGCGGGCCTCTACGGGACCATCTGCCCCACCGGCCTGGCCGACTGGTCCCAGATGAAGCGCGTATTAGAGTGGCATGGCCTCAACAGCAAACATATCCCTCTCAGCTTCGAAGGGGTAAAGGCAGCGCTCACTCGCGGACACCCGGTCCTTATCGGCAACGACCTTACGCCCGCGGGCCACGTGCTGGTAGCCATCGGCTACACGGCCAACAACCAGTTGATTGTGAACGACCCCTACGGCAACCGCTTCGCTTCAGGCTACGGCTCCACCGGCGGCAAGAGTCTCAGCTACTCCTGGAAGTGCCTTCGGCCAACCAACGCCCTCGAAGTGATCGGCACCTACCCGCCGCCCGCCACTCCCACTTCCACCCCCGGCCCTGCCACGGTCACCCCAACGGCCACAGCTACTCCATCGCTCACGGCCACCCCGCCGAGTTCACCGACCTCCAGGCCCAGCCCCACAGGCCATGCTCGCACCACTCCGCCGGAGAACCGGCCTGTGGCTACCCCCTCTCCTGTCAGAGGACATTCCACCAAACAAGGTCGAATAGAGGTGCTGGTGGCTAACTCCTCCACATCACTCCCTCTTGCTCGTGTCGGGTTAGCCCTGGGATTGATGTTCCTGGCAACACTCGTTTTAGCGGGCGCGCTATTCTTGTTGCTTCGCTTTGATAGAGCCATCACTGGCTCCACCCGTCGCAAACCACAAGACTGAGGACCGAGCATAACACTCAGTCCTCAGTCCTTTTACCTCAGTCCTGACTACACCTCGCGGAACTCGCCCTCGACGGTGCCTTCGTCGGCGGCCTTCTCGGTCCCAGGCTCCGACGCTCCGTTGTCGGTCGTGCCGTCCATGCCGGGGCCGCGAGTGCCCGCGTCGGCTTGCTGCTTGGCATACATCGCCTGTCCGACCTTCTGGAGCGACGTGCTCAACTCCTCGGTGGCCTGCTTGATGCGGTCGGTGTCCTCGGTGTTGAGCGCCTCGCGCACCTCGCTCACCTTCCCTTCGACCTCCGTCTTGATCTCGGCATCTACCTGCTCGCCAAGCTCGCGCAGCGTCTTGTCGGCCTGGTACGCCATGCTATCCGCGATGTTGCGCGCCTCGATCAGGTCGCGTCGCTTCTTGTCTTCGTCGGCGTGCGCCTCGGCCTCTCGTACCATCCGCTCTACCTCGTCCTTCGACAGGCCGGACGATGCGGTGATGGTGATCTTCTGCTCCTTCTGGGTAGCCATGTCCTTCGCGCTCACCGAGAGGATGCCGTTGGCGTCGATATCGAACGTCACCTCGATCTGGGGCACGCCCCTCGGCGCGGGCGGGATACCGTCCAACTGGAACCTGCCCAGGCTCTTGTTCTCGTTAGCCATCGGGCGCTCGCCCTGCAAGACGACGATCTCCACACTCGGCTGGTTGTCCGAGGCGGTCGAGAAGACCTGGCTCTTCTTGGTCGGGATGGTGGTGTTGCGCGAGATGAGCGGGGTAGCCACGCCACCCAACGTCTCAAGGCCCAGCGTCAGCGGCGTAACATCCAGGAGCAGCACGTCCTTGATCTCCTGCGTCAGCACGCCTGCCTGGATCGCCGCGCCCACGGCCACCACCTCGTCCGGGTTGATACCCTTGTGAGGCTCCCTGCCGAAGAACTCCTGCACCTTCTTTTGCACCAGCGGCATCCTCGTCTGGCCGCCCACCAGCAGCACCTCGTCGATGTCAGACTGCTTCATCTTTGCGTCTGAAAGCGCGCTCTTCATGGGGGTGAGGGTCTTGTCGATCAGGTCGCCCACCAGTTGTTCCAGCTTGGAGCGGGTGAGGGTGATGTTCATGTGCTTCGGCCCCTCGGCGTCCGCCGTGATGAACGGCAGGTTCACCTCGGTGCTCTGGGTGGTCGATAGCTCGATCTTGGCCTTCTCAGCGGCTTCCTTCAGGCGCTGGAGGGCCATGCGGTCGCCGCGCAGGTCGATCCCCTGGTCTCGCTTGAATTCGTCGGCCAGCCAGTCGATGACCCTCTGGTCGAAGTCGTCGCCCCCCAGGTGGGTATCGCCGTTGGTGGCGTTCACCTTGAACAGCCCCTCGGACAGCGTCAGGACCGAGATGTCGTAGGTGCCTCCGCCCAGGTCGTACACCGCGATCTCCTCTTCCTCGGTCTTGTTGTCCAGCCCGTAGGCCAGGGCCGAGGCGGTCGGCTCGTTGACGATGCGGAGCACATCCAGGCCAGCGATCTTGCCGGCGTCCTTCGTCGCTTGCCTCTGCGAGTCGTTGAAGTAGGCCGGAACGGTGATCACGGCCTGCGCGATCCGCTCGCCCAGGTATGTCTCGGCGTCGGTCTTCAGCTTCTGAAGGATCATCGCCGACACCTCCGGTGGCGAGTACGATTTACCGCCCATCCACACCTGCACGTCGCCGTTGGGGGCTTCCGTGATGCGATAGGGCACCAGCTTGATGTCCCGCTGCACTTCGGGGTCCGAGAACTTGCGGCCCATGAAGCGCTTGACGGAGAAGATGGTGTTCTCCGGGTTGGTGATTGCCTGCCGCTTGGCGACCTGCCCCACCAGCCTCTCGCCCGACTTGCTGATTGCGACCACAGAGGGTGTCAGGCGTGCCCCCTCCGCGTTCGGGATCACCGTCGGCTCGCCGCCCTCGATCACTGCTATGACCGAGTTGGTGGTGCCGAGGTCTATGCCTAATACGTGTGCCATTTTATCGTTCCTCCTAAGTATGTATGGTTATCTTTGTATAATTGCTTGACGGTGGACGGTGTTTGTCTGGCGGTCTACCGTCGGCGGTCTGCGGTCAGGCGTCAGCCCCTCGATACTTTGACCATCGCGGGCCGTAGCACACGGTCCTTGAGCTTGTATCCCTTAGCGAATACCTCGCTTACGGTATCGGCATGTTCACCTTCAGCCGAGTTGTCCTCGAAGGCCACGGCCTCATGCAGATTGGGGTCGAACGGCTGGCCGAGCGCCTCGATTGGCTCAATGCCTTCACCGTCCATGACGGTGTGCAGCTTGCGGGCGATAAGCTCGATGCCCTGCAACCACTTGTGCCCCTCACGCTCCACCTCCGGTATCGATGCCAGCGCCCGGTCGAAATCGTCCATCACGGGCAGCAGCTTCTTCAGCAGGTTGCTCGCGGCGTACTGCGCCGTGTCCGCCTTCTCCTGCTCCACCCGCCGCTTGTAGTTGATGAAGCTGGCGCGCTCCCTCTGCAACGCCTCGAGGTACTCGGCGGCTAAGTCGCGTGCTGGCGCTTCCTGTTCACTCTGGTCCTGATCCGGCTCTACGCCATTTGTTACTTCCTCTGTATTTGCTTCCTGTTCCGTGTTATCTCTCACTCTTTACTCTCACCCCCTGTTAGTCTTCATGGATATCCCTCGTTTAGGGCATGTCATGTTCGCTTCTTCTGAACTATGTTTGGGCTTGTCATTCTGAGTGAAGCGAAGAATCTGAGATACTAGCGTACCAATTCGCCTCTTGCTCATCACTCGTTACTTCGGTACGGGTTATAAGCCCGTAGCAACAGGTCGCTCAACAACTGCGACATATAGCTCACCGTAGACACCGAGCGGCTGTAAGGCATCCTCATCGGCCCGACCACGCCCAATATGCCCGTCATGCGGTCTTCGAGGCCGTAGCGCGCCAGCACCACGCTGCAACTCGCTATCCCATCGGGCGTAGTCTCATCTCCTATGATCACCTGCACGCCATCCCTGCCCGCCATTGAAGTTATCAGCGTGGACCACACGTCGTTCTGCTCGAACATTTCGAGCACCCGCTGCATCCTGTCGGGCTGGCGGAACTCTGGCTGCTCCAAAATGTGGCTCAACCCTTCGTGGTAGACGTTGGACGACTCCGGGCGCTCCAGCTTCTGGAGCATCGAGGCCAGCGTCTTCACCACCACCGGCGCAAGCTCGCCCAGCGGCTTGACGTTCTCCTCTTTGCTCGCCCACGTCCCGATCTCAAGACCGCTCTTGCCCGCCAGCGACGCGTTCAGTCGCCCCGCGAGCGTGCTCAATTCTCCCTGGTCGGCGGCTTTGTCCACCGTCAGCATCTGCTGGGTAACCGAGCCTTCGTCGCCCACCAGCACCAACAGCAGGCGCGACTCCGAGATCGCGAGCAGCTCAAAGTGCTTCAGCCGCACGTCGATGCTGCGGGGAGCGGTCGCCACCGCCGCGCTGTGTACCGTGCGCGCCAGTACCGACGCCGCCAGCCTCACCCACTCCTCGGCGTCCAGCTCAACCTGGTGGAACTGGTGCCTGATTTTCCTCTGCTCGTCCTGGGAGAGAGACTCGGGGTGCATGAGGTTCGTCACGAAATAGCGGTAGCCCCTGTCGGTCGGGATCCGCCCGGCGCTGGTGTGCGGCTGCACGATCAGCCCCACGCGCTCTAGCTCGGCCATGTCGTTGCGCACGGTGGCCGACGACACGTTGAGCCGGTAGCTGTTCACGATTTGCTCGGAAGCCACGGGCCGCGCGCTCGTCACGTACTCTTCAACGATAATGCCAAGTATCGCGCGCTGGCGGTCAGTTATTCGGTTTTCGCTCGGCTGGTCTGACATCTCTTTTTGGGATTGGGCCACCCAGAGGGCAGCCGGGTTGCGGCCTGGATTCCGCAAGAAATATGCCTTCTAGCACTCTACGGTTATGAGTGCTAACTGCTCTCTAATTCTACACATTGACAGTATCGTTGTCAAGGTTTATCACTAGGTTTTTAGGCATTTACCTGGGCGGAAAGCTGACCCGGTATATCGCTCCGCCCGCATCGTCGCTGATGTACATAGCCCCGTCTTTGCCGAAAGCCACGTCCACGGGGCGGCCCCAGAACTTGCCGTCTGCCAGCCAGCCGCTTATCACACTCCTTGCCCCTTGCGCCATCTTGCCCGGACGTAGCGACACGAAACTTACCTCATACCCGACCGCCGGCTCGCGGAGAGGTGGATCATCCCCGTGTGGAGGGGCGGTGCCATGCATAGCCAGGAAGATGCCATAGTCGTATGCGTCCGGTAATTGGCCGCCGGCATGATAGAAACGAATGCCGAGGGGCGCACTGTGCGCGGGCAGGGCCACCGCCGCGCCGTCCCTGGCCTTGCAGAATTCTGCCGTCTTATCAAAATGTGGGTCGGGCAGAAGAGGCACGCCCATGCAATAGGGCCAGCCGTAGTCGCCTCCGCCCCGTACAGGGGTGAGCAGGTCCGGCGGTATGTCGCTGCCGCTCCCGTTCCGCTCGTTCACCGACGCCCACAGCAAGCCGGTGCGTGGGTCGGTGTCGATGCCCACGGCGTTACGTAGTCCACCCGCGAAGACGCGCCCGCCAGTGCCGTCGTCGTTGAACTGCATGATCGAGGCGCGGCGTGGGTCGCCTTCCTCACACAGGTCGCAGTCCGAGCCGATGCTTATATACATCTTATTGTCCGGCCCAAACGCAATCGAGCGGGTGTCGTGGTTCACATCCTTGACAAGCCCCTGGCTGGTGCCGGAAGGGACCTCGGCGATCTTATGGCCCTCTCCATTGGCCCGCACCTGCCCCGAAGTGTAGGGGAAGCGGAGCACCTCTGCCTCGCAGGCCACGTACAGGTAGCCGTCGTGGAATGCCAGGCCATGCGGCTTGCCCAATCCCTCGGCGAAGGTTATTGTCTCGTCGGCCACTCCATCCCCATCGCGGTCCGGCATCACCAGCACCTCACCCGTCCGCGTGGAGGATACGAACAGGTCGCCGTTGGGCGCGATCGCCATCATCCTCAGCAGAGGGCCTGTGCCAAAAAGACTTATCTTCATACCTGCCGGCCCCATCAAGATACGCTCCGTGCCCCACCGTTCCTCGCGCTTGAAGCGGTCGGGCACCTGGAGCGTGGTGGGCACGTTGGCCTCCGGCAAGGCCGGTATCGGGAAACCCCCAAACTGCGCGCCGAGCAGGCCCAGCAGCACCTCATACGGGCTGCCTTTGTTTTCGGGGTGGTACTCGAAGCGGTTGCGCTCGAAATACTGCACTGTGTAGGTTTTGCCGTCGGTGGGGTTTTTTTCCTCAAGCTCCTCGCTCAACGGATAACCGTACAGGGCCAGCCCGCCGTTTTGCTCCCAGTATCTCTTGAAGGAGTGGCAAAGGGTGTGGCCGGTCTCTCTAAAATAGAGGCAAGCAGGGCTGTTGGGGTCGGGCACCGGGCGGAAGCGGGCCTCGTTCTCGCGCCCCCTGCTGAGGTCGCGCCCCAGCAAGCCCAGCAGCACTCGATACTGAGGGTCCGCATTCTCGGGGTGATACTCGAAGCGGTTGCGCTCGAACCACTGGGTGATGTACGTGCGCCCGTCCGTGGGGCTGACCTCTATAGTCTCTGGGGTGAGGGGGTAGCCGAACTGCGCCAGCCCTCCATGTGCCTGCCAGTAGCCCAGGAACCCGTGCGCATTCGAGAGGGTGACACCCGTCTCAGGAAAGGTGATGCCGGCCTGCGCCGCACTCGCGCTCCTGAGGCCGGCAAGCAGCGCCAACCACATGCAGAAAGCAATCGCCAGGTTAGCCGCTCTTGTCCTTATCATGCCGGTCTCCTCAAGCCAGGTTTCCAGTCCACTCGTATATACAACGAACGAGGCGTAGTTGTCTCTCAATCAGTACGGAGAGGATCGGGCACCTGCCCGATCCTCTCCACCACCGTATTTATGTGTATGCGCCCCATACCGGCATTATACTCCCATACGCTACACGTTGAACCCGCCCATCGACAGCCCCGATTGAGCCGTCGCGCTGAAGTGCACGCCGCTTGACGAGGCGCGGATCGCCGACT
This sequence comes from Chloroflexia bacterium, assembly GCA_049580985.1. GTDB lineage: Bacteria > Chloroflexota > Chloroflexia > QHBQ01 > JADMIH01 > JADMIH01. Next base: position 4,213 of record JBAURA010000022.1, on the reverse strand, counting down.
GCGAGAACATCTGGAACGCCCGCCTGATCTCCTTGGGGTCGTTGCGAGGGGTCAGTATCCAGTTGTCGTGGATGCCCATGTCGCGGAACACCCGCCGGAAATCGGTCGAGCCGTCGTCTATGCCCATACCGGCCACGATGTGGCACTCCTGCGCCAGCATATCCGTCACGATAGGGTACACCTGCCGCGCCGTGTTGGTCGAGCCTTCGTCGTTGCCGTCGGTCACGATCAACGTCACCGTGCTGACCGGCGTGCCATTGCGCGCGAACTCCAGCGTCTTCGCCAGCACCGTGCCCAGGATGCCTATCGCCTGGTCGTAAAGCGGCGTGCCGCCGTTCGCCTGGTAGTTATGCTTGTCCAGCAGTGGCACGTGCGCCAGGAACTGGTATGGATAGAGCACCCTACCGTTCAGGTAGCGAGTGGTCGCCAGCGTCTCGTCCGCCTGCCTCGACTCCTTCATCGCGCCCACTATCTCGTTGTACCCATCCCGCACCGCCTGCTCGTTCCCTTTGTATTGGATCGAGCCGGAGTCGTCTATCAACATCGTGAGCAACACCCCCCGGCTGGCTGGCACGTTGAGCGCGGGCACCCCCATAGCCGCCTGTATCTGCGCTCCCAGGTCCCCCACGGAGAGCGCCTGGTAAGCCTCGTCCGAAAGCTCACCGTACCCATGCGCCTGCGCGAACAGGCTATTCACATCAGGTGTTCCGTTATTCATTTCCTCATCTCCTTTCTTGATCACAGAGATCACAGAGTTGTATCAATATGTAGTCTTATTTCAACACATCTTTGCGCTTCTTAAGATCCACAACAATCTCTGTGTTCCCTGTGCTCTCAGTGATCTCTGTGATTCCAATACTATGCGTTCTTCCGAACAGCCTCAAGGTAGCCGGGCCACTCTACGATGGGGTCGGTGGAGCGCACGATGCGCATCCCCGCGTCCTCGAACCGCCTGAGGGCCGCTTCGGCGTCGTCGGTGAAGTCGTAGCCTGGCGTCACCACGGGCGAGGAGCAGTCGCGGATGATGTGTACCTTGCTGGCCGCCTCCGGGTCCTTCTGGACGATGTCCTTCAGCAGGTCGTCAATAGTCCATGCTACGCAGTGGCTGAGCGCCTGCCCCGTGATGCCGATTACGTCGAAGCTGGAGGCGCTGTCTATGAGCTTCTCGATGAACTTGTAGTTCTTGTTCGCGTTGGGCAGCGGCGCGCCCCCCGTGGTAGTGGTCACTTCGGGCGATAGCACCGAATAGTTTTCGGTCAGCGGGTGCGCGCCCTTGATCTCGAACCCCGTCTGCGAGGCCCGCGCGGCGTTGAAGAACTCCACCGCCTCGTGCACCGATGGCACCAGCGCGTGCCCAATCCCGCCCAGCATCGCGTGCGGAGGCCACACGATCAGCGCGTACTTGCCCGACCTGTCAAGCTGTTCCGTGTAATACTCGACGTGCTTCTGCAACGCCAGGTAGTTGCCGCCTAGCGAGTAGGTGGCGCGAGGGTTCACCTTCCAGACCCCGCCCGCCACGTCGGCATGAGTGATCATCGTGTAGGGCGCGGGGTGCTCGCCCGCGTCGTTCACCCAGAAGAGCGGGTGGAACACCTGGAACTGCGTATGCGTGTCCATCGTCGGGAAGATGCGCGTGATCTGCTTCATGTTGCGGTAGATAAACTCGCACAGCCGCACGTTATCCTCCACGGCCCCGCGCCCGGACCGCCCGCCCACGAACAGCTCGAAGCCAGGCGTGCAGAAAGTGATCTGCACGTCGATCAGGATCAGCGCCGTCCTGATCGTGTCCGAGGCCGCGGGCGCGATGTCGTGCGCTTTGGCCCATGCCTCCCCGTTGCGCTCCAACATCAGGTAGTCTACAGGCCACACCTTGTCAGTTTTGCTCGCATCAAAGTGAGGTGGCACAGGCAGGAGCGATTGCGGATTGCGGATTGCGGATTGCGGATTGTTTACCGGCGATTGTTTTACATTGGTTACCATTGTCTGATCTCCTTTTTGTAATGCGTGGTGCGTAAGGACGATAGACGATGGACGATGGACGGTTACTCGTCACTCGTCACTTACGTTTCACGTTTCACGTTTCACGTTTTGCGTCCCCATCCTCAGCAGCCGTATCTCGTTCGAGCTAACCACGTACAATCCATCCTGGCTCCCGTACAGCTTGCTCTCGGCTGATACGTATGCCTCGGTATCGGGGAAGGTACTGGTTTCGTGTATGCTGCCGCTGTGTGCCTCCAGGCGGACTATGCCGGCATCGGTGGGGGCCAGCAGCGCACGGCCCGCCGCGCACCCCCTGTGTATCGACCCTGGCCACGAGGCATGCGTATGCGTAGCCTTGTGGGTGGCGATCACCCTGCCGTCGCGTAATATCACCGTGCAATAGTCGATTATACTCCCTCCTTCCTGGGCGCTGATCATAAGCCAGCACCTGTCGTCGCCGAACACGCACCCGGCGTCCACTATCTGCCCGCGCGGCATCTGCACGCCCACACGTGTGTCGATCCCGGCGCGCTCGGCGTCGAACACAAACGCACCCGAAAGCCCACCGGCCCGGTAGAAGCCGAAGCCGAACGTCTCGCCCACCCAGAAGCGCGTGGCGTGCGCCAGCACCTCGCTGATGAGGAATGGCCCCAGGCCGAGGGCGCCTTCGCGGTAGAGATACCCGCCCTCGATCCAGTAGGCGTGCCGCGAGTTGGACGCGAACGCCGTATGCGCGCCCACCTGCTCGGCCAGGCGTCTTTCGGGCGCATGCCCTGGCTTGAGGGTGATCCCCATGCCCGACATGGCAAGATGCGTCCTGCTGCCGCTCAGGCAAGCGGCCATGCCGGGCCGCAGCGTGCCTTGCGTCACGAGCGTACCGTCTTCCCGCTTCAATTCCCCTCCTTCCTCGCACAGCCAGAGCAACCTCCCACCTTGCACACCCGCGGCCACGATTCTACCGGCAGTCCTGAAGATGAGCCTGGCGACCACCTGCCCGCGCACCTCCCGCGCCTCTATTTGGGCCGCCGCGAGCACCGCGCCTGGCTGCGTGCAGAAGGGGCATACGTGGCGTGCGTGGCGTCCGCCGCACTGCAAGCAATCCGTCCACCTCAACTCCTGAAGGAGCGCCCTCGGAAACTCGCCGCGCACGTCGCGCTCGAAGGTCGCATGCAGATGCTGTAGCAGGTCGTCGGGCAGCACATAGAACGGCAGCGCGGCCTTCGGGTACTGCACCTCCGAGTTGAACACCGTGAGCCTGTGCAGGGGCCGCGCCAGGTCGGCTAATTTATTAGAAAGATCGGTGGGTTTGTGCAGGCCCCCATAAGGGTCCACGAATAGGAGAGATTGCATTAGCATGGCGGCGTATGCGTACCAGTCCGATCCGGTGTTATGCGGCCTGCACATCGTTGGGCGTGCCCCTATCGCCTCGCATAGCAGCGGGTCGAGGAAGCGATACTGGAATGTATTGCACAGGAACCCACCGTACTGGAACGAGTCGGCGTCCGCCATGTATACGTGCATGCCTTTCACCAGCACGTTGAGATCGTTGAAGTCCCCGATCACCACGCCCGCCGCGTGTATGCCGCGCACCGCTGCATGTAGCTCAAGTAACAGGTCGCGCACGGTCTCCTCGTTGATACCCATGTTCAGCGCCGCTTCGCGCCACGCCCTTTTACCGTATTGAAACAGCAGGTCGGCCCCCTCTACGAACGGCATCGTGTACCCAATGATGCGCCCACCGTGCCCCTTGCGGTCATACGCCAATTCGACCGGCGCGAGCACCGAGGCAGGCAGGCCGTGCGGAAATACCCTGAGCTTACGCTGGTGCGTCTCGATCCGCTCCTCAGCCGCGCGGATGAGCGATTGCCTCTCCACAGGGTCAAGCGCCTGGAGGTCGGGGTGGCCGGGTGTCTTGAATACCTTGAGCGCCAGCCCGCCACCGATGTTATACACATCCGCCTCGCCTCCCTTGCCGATGGCGTTCCTGCTCGATAGCGCTATTTCACGATTGCATACATACACGCTTTTCATGGGTTTGTTCCGCCTATCTCAATGCGATTTTCATTATTCTCTGTGGCCTTAAAATCTGTCTGCCGATGGAACTGCCTTAAACGGTAATTGCTAGTTTGTTTTGTGCGTGAGGAAGGCAAATCGAGTGCCAGAGGGTGGGTTGAAAGGCGATTCTGATGGAGTAAACTGAGTTGGATAAGTGGCTTGACTGGCGATTGTGTCT
>JBAURA010000021.1:0-2777 GCA_049580985.1 Chloroflexia bacterium | reverse complement strand
GCCTTCTTGAAGCGCGCGGGCAGCGCGATTGCGGGGGGCCTGGCGGCGCTGACGCTCGGACCGGCACTGGCCCGCGCGGGGGTGAAGGCAGGGTCGGGCATATCGGGTAGCCCTCAATGCGTGCCGCCGGGTCCCTACTGTAATATTGGCTCCGGCATACTGAGCGGTTGCCGGGGCGGGCACTGCTACCAGCACGTGAGCGGGGGCTTTACGCTCGCATGTAAGGTCTATTACGCATTCTATGGCACCGGCTGCTGGACCACAGCGGTGAGCGGCGGCAACTGGGTATGTTGCGACTGCCAGTGCACGGATGGCCTGGGGCATAACGCTAACTGTGGGTGCGCCCAGTTCAACCCTGGCGGCGACCCCAGCCCTCATTGATATTTTCGTATTAGCTGTGAGGAAGAGGTAAAAGGGAGACAGCAATATGTCGAAACGATTCTTGAACCTGCTTATTCTGGCCCTGGTGCCGATGGCGCTGGTAGCAGGGCTGGCTGTGTACGCTGTGGGCCAGGGTGCCGCCGGTACGAGGGTTGCCAGGGTCGCCAGCGGGCAGGACTTTGTGCCTGCCGGGGTTTGGAGCAATCTGCCGGTATTTCCGTCGGTAGTGCTCAACTTCGGGGGTAGCTCCTCCGGGTGCATAGGCACTACCGCCTCATCTCCGCTCAAGCTGAAGAGGGCATTGGCGGTAGCGTATCCAGCCAACGGCAAGGTGTATATCCTGGGTGGTAGGCACAGGGCCGACGGGGATGATATCAACAGCGAGTGGATATATGAGTACACCCCTGGCGGCGGCTCCTATACCCTCAAGAACGCCAGGCTCGATAATTGCCGCTATACAAGCCGCTGGACGTCGAACATGGCGGGTGGGGTGCTGACCGATGCCAATGGCCCGCGCATCTACGCGGTGGGCGGCTCCAACGTCGATAGCGTGGTGACCAGCACGGTACGTATTTACAATCCCGTGGCTGATAGCATCAGTATGCTGACCAGCGACCCGTGGCCGGCCAACCCTCCGCGCCTGCCTGGTGGATACGCTATCTATGACAACAAGCTGTATATCTTCGGTGGGTACAACACCAAGCCCACTTCGACTATGTACTCGGATACGTGGGTGTTCAACCCCATGGCTGCGGCAGGCTCTCGGTGGTCGCAGATAGGTAGCGCTAACCTGGGCCTGGCTCGTGGGTTCATCGGCGGCGCTACTCTTGACGGCTACATTTATGCCGTAGGCGGCAATGTGGTGAGCGGAGTGGTGAGCACCACCGTCAACCCGGTGACCACGGTAGAGCGCATGAACCCAAGCCTGCCAAGCCCGGTGTGGCAGACGATCGCTAGCCTACCTACCGCCAGGGGAGACGTGGGAGCGTGGGCATACGACACCGGCACAGGGTACGAAATCTCAGGGAAGCTAGTGGTAGCAGGCGGGGTTTACCCAATGCCGGATAGCATCGCCTACATGTACAACCCAAGCACCAACACCTGGGGTACGTTCCCCTCCCTGCTGAGGGCGCGAAGGAATGTAGGGTACACGCAGTTGAACGGTATGTTGTACGCGTTTGGAGGATACAACGTAGGCATCGCGTACGACGGTGCTAACGACAGTATGGTTTACGATGCATGTGCCGGATGTCCGACCCCTACTATCACGAACACGCCGTTGCCGTCTACCAGTACACCTACTCGGACGAACACGGCGGTGCCGCCCAGCAGCACCGCCACCCGCACGAATACACCCGTGCCTCCTAGCAACACCGCCACCCGCACGAACACGCCTGTGCCGCCGACCAATACGGCAACCAATACGAGTACGAGCACCAATACCCCTACATCGCCAGCTAGCACTTTCACGCGCACGCCGGTCGGGACTCCCACCCCTACCGCCACGCGTACCCCCAGCAATACGCCTACTCATACTCCCACCTCCACCTTTACCCCCACTAACACGCCCACCAACACTCCCACATATACTGCCACCAATGTGCCAACCAACGTGCCAACAAACACCTCGACCAATACATCGACCCGCACCAATACCCCTACCTCGACGCGTACGCCAACGAACACGGCTACAAGCGTGCCCGCGACGGCCACCGCTACCGCGTGCACTTTGAGCTTCTCGGATGTGCCGCCTGGGAGCACCTTCCACCCGTATGTCATGTGCCTGGCCTGCCGTGGGATCGTGAACGGGTATGTCGATGGCACGTACCGCCCGGACAACAACATAACGAGGGGCCAACTCTCCAAGATCGTGTCCAATTCGGCGGGCTTTAGCGAGCCTGGCGGGCCGCAGATGTTCGAGGACGTGACACCCGGATCTACTTTCTACAACTATGTTCAGCGCCTGGCGTCACGCGGTTACATACAGGGCTACCCATGCGGCGGAAGCCCTGGCGAGCCGTGCGGCGAGGGCTTCCTGCCGTACTTCCGCCCTGGCATGAACGCCACGCGCGGCCAGATCTCAAAGATCGTGAGCAACACGGCGGGGTTCGTCGATGATCCGGGTCCACGGCAGTTCGAGGACGTGATGGAAGGTTCTACGTTCTTCGATCAGATCCAGAGGCTGGCGATGCGCGGTATCATAGAAGGCTACCCGTGCGGTGGGCCGGGCGAGCCTTGTATGCCTCCCGATAACCGGCCTTACTTCAGGTCACTCGCTAACGCCACGCGCGGGCAGACTTCGAAGATCGTGTCTATTGCGTTCTTCCCGGAATGCGAATAGGCGGACGGTGGACGGTAGACGGTAGACGGTAGATGGCGTAAAACGTAAAACGTAA
>JBAURA010000020.1:0-3257 GCA_049580985.1 Chloroflexia bacterium | reverse complement strand
TCCCATTGGGCCGCCAGCCATGCCACCGGCTCGGTAGTAAGTGGGTAGACCGCAAAGAGCGATCCCGCCAGCAACCCCGTCGGCACAGATCCTGATACTACATATCCCAGCCTGGAAAGGAGGAAGGCTGATAAAGCGTGCACGAGCAGGCTGATCGTGTGGTAAGGGAGCGCGTTTGTCCCGAAGAGGGTTATGCCCAGGTTCCAGGTGAGCGCGGTGCTCAAGGGGCGGTAGAAGAGGGCATCCCCGCCGAACGCCAACAACGGCTGCGGGAAGGGTAGGCGCTCGTTGTAAAGCAGGTGTCCGAAGTCGTCGGCTACGAACCACATGCCGAGCACGGGCGCGAACGCGATGATCGCGAGCGCCGGAGGGACGAGCCAGGGAAGTATGGAGCGCGCTTTGCTCATGTGCCCGTAAGTCTCGCCACTACGTAGACGCCATCCCCCAGCATGAAGCGGGTGACGAAAGGCCCCGTCAGCCTGGCGAGCCACCCGGAGAGAGGTGCGAGCGCCCGTAACCGGAGTATCTGCTTCCAGGTGGAGGAGGCCGTGATTTCGGACCGCATCAGGTGTATCGTGAAGCCTTGGTCGGCCAGCAATTGCTGAAGGGTGCGTGGCGAGAAATAGTATAGATGGTCGTTCGGGCCGACCGCCTCCCACCGCCTGCCGAGGAGGCGGTATGCCACGCTGTGAATATTGGGCGTGCTGATCGCCAACAGTCCCCCCGGCCGCAGCAGGCGCGACATGCGCTCGAGGTAGGCGCGCGGGCTTTGCAGGTGCTCAATCACGTCGAACATGGTAACGGCGTCGAACGCGCCCTCCTGAAAAGGCGCGGTGTCTAGCGTACCCGTGTGTATTTGCCCGCCCGTAAGCTTGCGCGCGGCCTCGGCGCTCGCGGGCGACGTCTCCACCCCGTACACCTGCCACCCTTTTGGTATGGCCGCCGCCAGGAACTCGCCGGTGGCGCAGCCCACGTCCAGCAGATTGCCGGTGCTGAACGCGTGCTCAAGGGTCCAGAGATAGTAGGCGGTGCGTTCCTGGTTGGCTTCCGTGTCGCTGAGTCTGCTTTGCAGCTTGTCTCCGTATAACTCCCAGTAATCGTCGGTGTAGCGCCCTGAGAGGAACTCCCCCTTCCAGCGCGGGTTAGCGTACAGCAGGCCGCAGGAGGTACAGCGCACCACGGGCGTGTTGTGCTTCCAGAGCACAACAGGGTGCTTGCTGGAGGATTCGCCGCACAGGTCGCAAGCATGCACGCGCTCGTACCTGGGATCTACTTCCTCAAGCGGCATCTCACCGCATACTTCCAGCACGCCCGCTTTTACCAGGCGCGCGACCTGTGCTCGCGCCTGTTTGTACCCTTCCTGGCCGTGCGCTCTGCTCGCGGGCAAATGGGTATGTAAATCGCTCACGCTCGCGCCCGCGTGCTCCGCGAAGTATCGCGCGATCTCGGCGGCAGCGCCCGATAAAGGCAAGCGCGCGTCATGCCGCACTCGAAATAGGAGTGGAGTGGCGGCCAGGTCTAGCAGCTTGTAGCTTGTGTCGCCGGGCAAAGCGGCATCGCGCATACCAAAGTTTATGACATCCCACCGTCGTTGCCAAGCCATACCGCCTCTGGTATAATCGCTGGTACCCATATTCTGTAAGGGGTTTTCTGCTATTATGGTGGGCCGGTAGCTGTAAGTATGTGGCATGCGCCCTCCATAGCGTCACAGAGAGGTGAATCATGTCAGGCCACAGTAAATGGGCAACGATCAAGCGCAAAAAAGGCGCCGCCGACGCCAGGCGCGGGCAACTCTTCACCAAGCTGACCCGCGAAATCATGATGGCGGCGAAAGAGGGCGGGGGCGACCCGGAAGCTAATTTCCGCCTGAGGCTGGCCGTGCAGAAGGCGCGCGGCGAGAATATGCCCGTCGATAACATCCAGCGTGCCATCCAGCGCGGCACGGGCACCGGGGCCGATGGGGGCGCGGCCTACGAAGAGATCATGTACGAGGGCTACGGGCCGCACGGAGTGGCCTTCCTGGTGCAGGCCCTCACTGACAATCGCAATCGCACCGTCGCCGAGGTGCGCTCTATCTTCACAAAGATGGGCGGGTCGCTGGGCGAGGCAGGCTCCGTTGGCTGGATATTCGAGCCGCACGGCCTGATCGTGGTCGAGCCGAAGCAGGGTGACGATCCCGACGAGCTGACCCTGGCGGCCATAGACGCGGGCGCGGAGGACGTCACCAACCTGGAGGAAGGCCAGCTCGAGATCGTGACAGGCTTCGAGGATTTCAAGCACGTACAGGACGCGCTTACAGCCGCCGGTATCCAGGTGACCAACGCCGAGCGCACAATGGTCCCCAAGACGACCATGGCTCTCGACGACAAGGGCATGGAGCAGATCCTACGCATGATGGAGCGCCTGGAAGATCTGGACGACGTGCAAGTAGTCTACACCAACCTGGATCTCACCGGCGCGGAAGAGCTTATGGCAAGCCTAAGTTGATTTAATTACGAATTACGAATTACTATTCCAACCGACAATTCGTAATTCGTAATTCGTAATTCGTAATTATGATCACGTTAGGGATCGACCCCGGCACCGCCATCATGGGCTACGGCCTTGTTGAGAGCGGTGCTGCTGTTTCTGTCGCTGCCGGGTCGCGGGTGAGCGGCGCGGATCAGCTACGCATGGTGGAGTACGGCGCGCTCTATACTCCCGCCAACGCTCCTCTCTCCGAGCGTCTCCCACAGCTTTACAAAGGGTTGATGGATCTCATAGCCGAGTACAAGCCCGAAGCGATGGCTATCGAGGAGCTTTTCTTCAACAAAAACGTGCGTACCGCGCTTTCCGTCGGCCACGCGCGCGGTGTGGCGATCCTGGCCGCCGCGCACGCGGGCCTCCGCATAGGCGAATACACCCCGCTACAGGTGAAGCAGGCGGTGGTAGGCTACGGAAGGGCCACCAAAGAGCAGGTGCAGGTGATGGTTCAACTCCTTCTGACCATGGACCACATCCCCCGCCCCGACGACGCCGCCGATGCGCTGGCGGTCGCTATCTGCCACATACACTCATCCGCATACGAGAAGTTGACGGGGACGTGACGCGCGAAACGCGAAACGCAAGTTCCGTATGCAATTCATGCTCGTTTTCAGAGACCAACCACCCATTGTCATTGTGAGTAGTGCATCCGGCCAGTAAATGTACGTTCGTAGGGGCGGGTCCCCGTGCCCGCCCTGTGCGCCTACCGCTAAGATCAGGGTAAGGAGAGAGGG
>JBAURA010000019.1:0-3419 GCA_049580985.1 Chloroflexia bacterium | reverse complement strand
GCACCCCTTGTGGGTGCCCTGTTCCCCTACTATAAGGCTGCCACAAGAGGGTGCCCACAAGGGGTGCCCCTACTTAAAATATGGAAATCATTTATGTGGAACATAGAGGTCGAACTTGCAAAACATCAATCCTATCATCATTGTTGCCTACCGCCCGGAGTGGCCCGAAGAATTCGGCGGTATAGAGCGCAATCTACAGGCGGCCCTGGGCGAGCTGGCACTACGGATCGACCATATAGGCTCCACGGCGGTGCCCGGTCTGGCGGCGAAGGACATTATTGATGTGCAGGTCACGGTCCGCGATTTTACGCCCGATCTGGAAGCAGCTTTCCAGAGGGCGGGCTATACACGACTGGAATACAACCAGGACCATAGGCCACCGACCGCGACAGGGCCGGATCGCGATTGGGAGAAGCGGATGTACCGACCATCGCCCGGAGGACGCCCCATCAATCTCCACGTGCGGCGGGCGGGGAGCGCGAATGGGCGCTACGCGCTCCTCTTTCGTGACTACTTGCGGGCGCACCCGCTAGCGGCGGGGGCCTATGGGCAGGCAAAGCGGGCGCTTGTGCAGCACGGACCCACCGACTGGGACCTATATTACGACGTCAAAGATCCCGTCTGCGATATCATCATGGCGGGGGCGGAAGATTGGGCGGCTTCGACTCGCTGGCGTATAGAGCACTATTCTTAGCCTCCATCTTTGACACATCCCCACAGGCCGTGCTAGACTCAACCCGTGAAGCGGTTAAAATCCACACTCGCGCTCCTCTTACTCCTGCTAACACCGGCGACCTTCCTACAAGCGCAATACACTTCCTCGGCCTCCCCACTCCAGAGCAGCACGCGGCCTGCCACTCTACATTCTGCCTTTAGCCTTCCGCATTCCGCGCTTCCGGCCCCCCAGGCTTTCTCCGACCCTTTGTTCCAGCAGATCTGGGAGCGCACCGACTCCCCCGTGTCGGGCGGCCTCGTGCAGCGTAGCTGGTACTGGGGGCCTGAGCCTGGCGAGGTCAAGAGCGAGCCTTACGCCGGCAACGCGTCGGGTGCGCGCCTGGTCCAGTACTTCGACAAGGCCCGGATGGAGATCAACAATCCCGGTGGCGACCGCACGTCCCCCTGGTTCGTCACCACCGGCCTGCTCGTCTCCGAGATGGTGTCGGGCAAGCAGCAGGTGGGCGACAACCAGTTCAAAGTGCTCGCCGCCGCTGAGATCGCGGTGGGGGGTGACGGCCTCACCGCCGACCCTGAAGCGCCCACCTACACCTCTTTCCGGCCAGTCGCCTCTCTCACCGGGCCGGGGGCCAACCGCGCCCCGAACAGGACAGGCCAGCCTGTTACCGCCACCATCAACCGCGCGGGCGCAATCGGCGACAACCCCTCCTACGCGTTCTATCCGGGCGCGAGCATAGCAGCCTACAGCGAAGACCTGGGCCACAATATCCCGCAGGCCATGTGGGAGTTCCTCAACCTCAAAGGCGTGGTCATAGAGAACGGCGTACCCAGGGAGGGCGGCACGATTGCCAACTGGGTGTTCGTGATGGGCTACCCGATCACCGAACCTTACTGGGCGCGGGTCAAGATAGAGGGCATCTACTACGACGCGCTGTTCCAGATGTACCAGCGGCGCGCCCTCGCATATATACCGTCCTTCCCACAGGGGTGGCAGGTCCAGATGGGCAACGTCGGCGCGCACTACTACCGTTGGCTCTATGGTGGCCCGCTTCCAGCGCCCCTGGTCCCGTTTACCCCGGTCCCGACGGCAACTACACCTCCACTGCCTCAGCCTGACGTTACCTCTACCGCTGTACCTGGCACTCCCATATCATCTACCTCCACCGCTATCCCCCCGGCCCAAACGCCCACATCGCCACCACCGCCCCCTGCCACGCCAGGCAATAACACTCCAACCCCCACCTCCACCTTCCCGCCTGTGCCGACCGAGCCTCCGGGTGGACTGGTAATCGCCGTGCGCCCTCCATTTGGCCCGCCCGACGGCCAGTTCACCTTCGAAGCCACGGGCCTGGAACCTAACGAAGATGTACAGGTCCAGTTCACCGACCCCAACGGCACGATAGTCTATCCAGCCGGCTCCAACGGTGGCCGCTACGCAGCCGACGCCCAGGGCCAACTTCGTTTCACGCTGGTCCCCACCCAGGCCTTCCCAGCGGCTCCCCTGGGCACGTGGCTTTTCGAACTGCATGCCCTTCGCTCCGGGCAGGAAGGCGTTGTCGGGTTTACGCTGAGGTGAGGTGTGATACGTGATACGTCACTTACGTTTTACGCTTCCATCGTCCTTCGTCTTTCGTCCACCGTCCACCATCGTCAATATGAGCACTCCGCACGCACAACAACCATTGCTGGCCTATTCGTGGCGGTGGGCGCGGCGAACCGCGCCGAGCCGGTCCGGTAGGGTCTATGATGTGCTTCGTCTCTACCCGGATGGGAGCATCTGGTTCTGGTCGCCGGTGTCGCAGGTTAGCGCGCGCGATCACGCCGGTACATATCAGTTTGCACTCGCGGGCCACGACCTGGCGGATGCCAGCGACCTCGCCGAGCGGTTAGCCGATCTGCCTCCCTTCGAAGGCCGGCAGGCGCGCGACGCTCCTACCGTACAGGTCGTGGCCGGTGTGGGCGGCAAGTCGCAGGCTCATCTCCTATCGCAACAGGCCGGGATGGCCTTGCCCTCGGAGTGGAGAGAAGCTTTAAGCCTGGGTGGCAGCCTCCGCACGCGCGCCGAACAATCGCCCCTGGCCGCCGTCCAGCTTTCGTGGGAGCCTGCCGTCGAGGGCCTGGTGAGCGGCCAGCCCGGCCACCTGTTCCTCTCCTTCAAGAACAGCGGCAGCAGGCCCGTCCGTCTCACGATAGACCCCGACTCGTTATCCTTCCACGCAAAGGGGGCTGAAGGGAGGGTAGATGAGAGGAGTGGCCCGGCTCCACCTGCCGAGCGTAGGACGCTTGGTCTACAGGACGAAGCGGACTATTTATTAGGTGGTCTGAATGCCCCAGCCGAGATACAGCCCGGCCATGCGGCCCGTGCCTTCTTCATGAGCGTCTATACCCCTCCTGGCCCCGGCATGCTGGAACTTAGCGTATCGATAGGTGGCTCTATCGACCTGATCTACCCGGTAGGCAGCGCGCTCGACCGGGGCCGCAACCTGCCCGCCGTGCCCTTCAGGGTCCAAAGCGACCTGATGCCGGTGCAGGTAATGTAGTTCAAGGTTCAAAGTAGTGGACGAAGGACGAAGGACGAAGGACGACAGGTCGTATTGGACCTTGGACCTTGAACTAGTCTTCCCCGCGTAATTCTTCCAGCCACTTGCGCTCTTGCTCGTTGAGCGATGCGCCTTCGAGGATGTCGGGCCTGCGGGATAGCGTTCTGCGCAACGACTCTCGCCTGCGCCACTCGTCTACGCGCT
>JBAURA010000018.1:0-19349 GCA_049580985.1 Chloroflexia bacterium | reverse complement strand
GCCCATTGTGCTCCCAGGACCCCATGCTTACGAAGAGGGTTGGCCTTTCTCGATTGGCACGCCTACCAGGTTGCCCCATTCGGTCCAGGAGCCGTCGTAGTTGCGAACGACTGGGTAGCCGAGGAGGTATTTCAGGACGAACCAGGTGTGCGAGGAGCGCTCGCCGATGCGGCAATAGGCGACTACATTCTTGTCACCGGTCACGCCCTGGCCTTCGTAGATCGAGCGGAGGTCAGCGGCGCTCTTGAAGGTGCCGTCTTCGCGCACGGCGGTCGCCCAGAGGACGTTGCGCGCGACCGGAATGTGCCCACCGCGCTGGGCCCCCTCCTGTGGGTAGTTCACCATGTGGATCGTCTCGCACGTGTACTCGGGGGTAGAGCGTACGTCCACCAGGGCGATCCCTTCGCGCAGAGCGTTGCGATCGTCGTTGAGGAGGGCCAGCACTTCGTCGCGGAAGGCGCGGATCTCCTTGTCGTTGCGCTCGGAGGCCTGGTACTCGGCGCGCTGGTAGCTGGGCGCTTCCTGGGTGATTGGACGCTCTTCGGCAAGCCACTTCTGACGCCCGCCGTTCATGATCTTGGCGTTGGTGTGGCCGAACAACTGGAAGGCCCAGAAGGCGTAGGTGGCCCACCAGTTGTTCTTGTCGCCGTAGAAGACGACCGTCGTGTCGTTGGAGATGCCGCGCTCGGCCAGCAGCTCCTCGAACCTGGCGCGGTCCACGTAGTCCCGCTGCACCTGGTCCTGGAGGTCGGTGTGCCAGTCGAGCTTGACCGCGCCGGGGATGCGGCCCTGCTCGTAGAGCAGCACATCCTCGTCCGACTCCACGATGCGGATATTGGGGTCATCCAGGTGGTCGGCGACCCATTGCGTCGATACCAGCACCTCGGGCCTGGAGTACTCCGGAAATTCTACTTCTTCTCGAATGTTCTCACCTGTGATGGTTGTTCCCACGGTTTTACTCCTCTATGTTTGTTGGTCGATTCGACTCTTATTTATGCAAAATTGAAAGAATAGAAAGGGATGGGGACACCCCAAGCCCCGACAGGGGAGCGGCCCCTGCACCCCCAGGATTTGTCGCGTGGGTGGCGCGATTGGGCTATGCTGAAACTCCTAGGCTGGCCGCACTACACGCGGGCGCGGCCAGCCTCATACACAAGCAACGATACCAGGTTGTGTGGCCGGTGTGGGGCGGGCTGCATATCCAGTTTGTTGATGGAAAGGTCATATCATATGTAGGTGAATAGACTGGCTACCTGGAGCCTAGCAGGCGATAGCGATACAACTTGAAGCGCAGGAAGAGGAAGCAGCCGAAGCAGAACCCCGCCAGGGCCACGGCAGCGGCAGTGGCTACGATGAGCGCCAGCGCCCACCCAACGACAGGCTGGCCGAACAGGAAAGCGACCTGGGCGGCACCAAGCAGCGCGGCGGCTATCGAGTTGTTGAAGCGCATCAGGCGGCGGTCTTCGCCCTCGGCCCCCGCTATGCGGGCCGCCAGCAGGTGCTTGCCTATCTGGAAGATGAGGCTGCCGCGCTGCCCGTAGAGGACAGCGAAGAGCAGTATCACGAATAGAAAGGTCGTGAAGAGGGGCTGTTGCAACACCAGGCCGATCAGAATGCCGCTTAAGAGCGTCCAGCGGTTGAGGCGCACGATAGGCATTGGTATGTCGCTGCAAAGCTCTGCTTCTGTGGATTTTGCCTTATTCATTGTTATCTCCTGTAAGTTTGAGGTTTGAAGTTTGAAGTTTGAGGTTTGAAGTTTGAGGTTTCTAGCCTCTGGCTAGTGGGCAATACAGGAATAGAAACTTCAAACTTCAAACTTCAAACTTCAAACTCCCTAATAGCGCGGCAAGGAGGGATCGACTTGCTCGGCCCAGGCGTTGATACCGCCTTTCAGGTTCCAGAGCTTGCGGAAGCCAAGCTCGCGCAGCTGGGCGACGGCGCGGGCGCTCCGGGTGCCGCCTTTACAATAGAGGACCAGCTCGTCGGCGGTGCTCAATTCGTGTACGCGCTGGGGGATGGTGTTCAACGGGATGAGAGTCGCGCCCTCGAGGTGTGTTATGGACCATTCGTGCGGCTCGCGGACGTCGACCAGCACCAGGTTATCACCGCGCACGAGGCGGTCACGTAGCTCGCGGGGGGTGATGTCGCGGTCGGTCTCACCGCGCTCCGCCTGGGGGTCGATCCCGCAGAACTGCTGGTAGTCGATAAGCTCGGTGACGGTTGGGTGCTCGCCGCACAGCGGGCATTCAGGATCTTTGCGCAGCCTTAGCTCGCGGAATTCCATATCGAGGGCGTTGTAGAGCAGCAGGCGGCCTATCAGCGGCTTGCCTATGCCAAGCAGCAGCTTGATCGTTTCGGTGGCCTGGATTGTGCCGACGGTGCCAGGCAGGATGCCGAGCACCCCACCTTCCGCGCACGAGGGCACCAGGCCGGGAGGAGGCGGCTCGGGGTAGAGGCAGCGGTAGCACGGTCCCAACTCGGCCCAGAAGACGGAAGCCTGGCCCTCGAACCGGAAGATCGAGCCGTAGACGTTGGGCTTGTTCAGTAGCACACAGGCGTCGTTCACCAGGTAGCGGGTGGGGAAGTTGTCGGTGCCGTCTACGATCACGTCGTAGGGGCGCAGTATATCCAGCGCGTTCTCGGAGGTGAGGGGAGTTGGGTAGGTATCGACGCGCACGAGGGGGTTGATATCGAGGATGCGCGATTTGGCGCTCTCAAGCTTGGAGGTGCCGACGGCGGATGTGCCGTGGATCACCTGGCGTTGCAGGTTGCTCTCGTCCACCACGTCGAAATCGACGATGCCGATCCTGCCCACGCCGGCGGCGGCGAGGTAGAGAGCCAGGGGCGAGCCGAGGCCGCCCGCGCCGATCAGGAGCACGCTGCTCGCTTTCAGCTTCTTCTGGCCCTCAAGGCCGACTTCCGGCACGATAAGGTGGCGGCTATACCTGCGTATCTCTTCGTGCGACAATTCTTCCCCTTCACCCTGGGCGGGTGGGGGAGGCTGCGCGCCGAAGCGAGCCAGGAGGGCGCTGCCGCCCGCGATGGCTGGGATGATCGAGATGGTGTCCTGAGCTGCTACCGGCGTGCTACCTTTCTGGAGGTAGCGCACGTCGTCTTCGTTCAGGTAGATGTTCACGAAGTTGCGCAGTTTGCCGGCTTCGCTGTAGATCTGTTTGCGCAGCTCGGGGTATGTGTCGGTCAACGAGCCGAGCACTTCGTCTATGGTGGCACCGGAGACGCTGACTTCGTTTTGTTGCCCAGCGTACTGGCGCAAGGCTGTGGGGATCAGGATTGTTGCCATATTATGCTTACCTCTTCGTATTTTGGATTAGCCCGTTACGGCCAGCTCTATTTCATTGAAAGCGCTACGGTCGTCCTCCAGTCGCCAGGCGCGCATTTCGGCGGCGTTGCCATCTCGGATCGATATGATTATGTAAGTCCAGGAGGTCCAGGCCGCGTGGTCCTTGTCGTACTCCGAGGGCTGGGCCGGGGAGTCGGGGTGGGAGTGGTACACCCCCAGCACGTCCATACGGTCGCGGCGGGCCAGCTTCTCGGCGGCGAACATTGCCTGCGGAGTGATCCTGAACCGGTGGTATTGCTCATCGCTTTCAAAGGAGTTCTCGATAGGCATGGCATTCAGTATTACGCGATGGCCCTCCGAATCTTTGCCAAGCAAGATCCCGCAGATCTCATTCGGATAGCCGCCTTCCGCGTGTTTGGTTATAGTGTCTTTAGCGTATTGTTCTATGCTTACGGTCATTTGGTTGTAACCTATCGTGTGGACGGTCGTCATGCGTCATGCGTCATGCGTCAGGTATCGTGAATTATTGGTAGCTGAGAATCTTTTGTGATTTGAGTTTGTTGGGTTGTGCTTGATTTAGGTTGGTTGTGCGAATTACATAAGCTTAATGCCCTTACTAGGCAAAAACGGGACAAAAAAGTGTAGTCCATTTGGGTACATTTTTGAAATTGGTTCATAATCTATTATCTTGACGCATGACGCATGACGCATCACGGATCTTCCTCCCAGAAGGCCTCGCCCAGGTAGCGGCTGCCGCCGTCGGGTAGGACGGTGACTACCACGCCGGAGGCCAGGGAACCGGCTACCTGCAAAGCTGCCAGCACGCCCGCGCCGCCGGAGGGGCCTGCAAGGATGCCTTCGTGGCGGGCTAGCGCCCTGGCCATCGCCTGGGAGGCTTCGGTATTGGCGGCGAAGCGGCGGTCGGCCAGGTGAGGGTCGTAGATGCCGGGCACAAGGGCTGCTGGTATGTGCTTCATCCCTTCAAGGCCGTGGAAAGCCGAGTCGGGCTGCACTTCTATGACCTCTATGGAGGGGTTGTAGAGCTTGAGGCGGCGAGCGGTGCCGGTCAGGGTGCCGGCGGTGCCCACGACCGCCACGAAGTGGGTGATGCGCCCCTCGGTTTGCCGCCAGATCTCGGGGCCCGTGCCCTGGAAGTGGGCCTGCCAGTTGGCCGGGTTGTTGTACTGGTCGGGGTAGAAGTATCGTTCGGGATTTTCCGCGTAGCGGCGCCTGGCTTCCAGGATGGCCCCATCGGTGCCGTCGGCGGCGGGCGTGCCTACGATGTTGGCTCCATACAAGCCCAAGAGCTTTTGGCGCTCGGAGCTGGCCGAGGCGGGCAGGCAGATCTCTACTCTGTAGCCGAGGGCAGCCCCGAGCATGGCGTAAGCGATGCCGGTGTTGCCTGAGCTGGCGTCGAGGATAGTTTTGCCGGGGGTGAGGAGGCCGCGCAGCTCGCCGTCGCGGATCATGTAGAGCGCCGCGCGATCCTTGACAGAGCCGCCCGGGTTGAAGTATTCGGCTTTAGCGTAAAGCTCGACACCGGCTGGCAAGCCGTGTCTCTCCTCGATGTGGGCCAACCTGAGGAGGGGGGTATTGCCGATGTGACGCTCTACATCGGCTACCCGCTCACGATGTGGAGCGGGTATTTCGGATAGTGTTGCGGGTGGTGAAGTGATCAAAAATCACCTCCGGGATGGAGAAGGGGAAACAAAAAGACCGACCTTCCCGGCCGGCCCCCATATTTATGGTGTCGTTGTACCTCTACATACCACTATGCGGCAACATCGCTGCCGGTCTTAGAAGGAAACAATGAGGGATCGAACCGGTCATTCATGCCAGCGTCACACGGACGCATGGGCATTATGGGGCATATACAGCCGCAATCTTTGCTCGTGCTGGCCGCAAATAGGTCTCTGATTCGCCGGTCCGGAGTGTGCATGCTGTCCTGATTCTTCAAGTTGCAGATGAAACTGGTTCGATTGTATACCATTATACCTGAGCATCAAGAAGGTGACAAGAGGTCCGGGGGTGGGACGTAAAAGAAAAGCCCGAATACGAATTCGTCTGCCAAAAGCGTTAGGGTGTACAACCAGGGAAGAAGGTGTTCGCCGTGATCTTTGCGGCCTGTCCCCTCGTGACAGGGTTGCCTGGCCGGAAGTATGGCTTGTCGTGTGGCGGTAAGCTCCGCACGCCCCATATAACATGGAAATAATCCCGCACATTAGAAATGTCTTCATGATCCGCAGAGATGACTGAGTATTAAATTCGAAAAAGAGTAAACTGGGTATATTAGATCTTTGAAAGATCAAGTACAATAGTGCGGATGCGGATCGCATAACTAGCATCTCATATCAAATTTGAAGCTGGTAAGAGTTGCGCGACTTTCGGGAGACGAGAGCCGGCGCAGGAATTGGACCAGCTTTGGAGGTAGTCCCATCGCATAATACCTGCCTATAAACATTCACACTTTCATCTTTAGGAGTTCGCCATGGCTGACGCGCAATTTCCCTATCAATATGATGGCCTTCACACCAAGTGGCCGCTCTTTATTTGCTTCTTGGGAAGCTTCAGGTTGTACAGCAGAGGACGCTTGATACCTCTGCGAAACAGCGCCAAGATTGAGGACTTGCTGTCGACTCTGGCACTTCATTCCGAGCGGTGTCTATCAAGAGACACACTGCTTTCATTTGTCTGGCCTAACCAGGATCCTCTGCTAGCGGGACAATCGTTGAATAGCCTGCTTTATAGCTTCCGAAAGCAACTCAATGACGCGCTTGGCGGAGCCCAACCTGTGCTACACAACGATGGGTGCTATGGTCTAAACCTCGACGCAGGCATCAACACAGACGTACGATGCTTTGATGTGCTTGCGCGTTGGGGGCACCAACAGTGGCTGAAAGGCAACCGTGGGGACGCTGTAGCGTATTACCACTCGGCACTAAGGCTTTATATGGGGGACCTGTACAGCGGCACCAGCGGCACGGACGTATTCCTGGTGATCGAGCGTGAACGGCTACGAGTTGGCTATCTGACTGTGCTTTCACGGCTGGCCGAATATTACTATCTCCAGAATGAGGATGATAAAGCTCTCGATTTTGCGCAACTGATATTATCGAGCGATCCTTGCAGGGAAGATGCTCACCGTCTAATGATGCGGTGCTATTTCAGGCGTGGCGAGCGTGCGCAGGCCATTCGCCAATATCACCTTTGCTCCCAGATCTTGCGCATGGAGTTTGATACGATACCTGAGCCTGATACCACGAAGTTGTACGGGCAATTGCTTGCCGGCCCTGACAATGTGTGGCTGTCACCTGGCCCGATGGATAGTGTCCGCACACCGGCAAGTGTGTTGCTCGCGGGCCAGTCGGCGAGCGGCACGGAGGCAGTCGATAAATAATTCTTCGCCTGGCCCCACGGGCCTTATCAGTTCCCAGTTTCCACCTTGTGGTCTTCGATAAGACGACGCTATTTGCATCGGCATAGCTATTGCCATGCGACAGGCGGTGTACGGAATAGAGCCTTCAGACGCAGGAACAGGGTCGATTTTCCCCTGATTCGCATTTTGAGGGGCATGTCCTACCTATAATATCAGTCCGATCTCATCGGGAAATCAGATTGCGATCCAACCTTAAGGATTAAGATACCAGAGCAAAACGGGCCGCAATGACGCACCCCTTATTGACCTCATCAGCGAGCTAAGGTTACTCGCCGCCCCGCACATCTCAGTGCGCTCACCCGCTCTCGCCTGGATACTATTGCCGTATCCGGCTTGACCCCGCCCTAGATTGTCTGGTCCATACCCAACGGGTAGTGGACCTGGGATTCCTATGCTCTTTTCGCTGCCGGTTGTTTTCATACCTAGCCACGAACGTAACCAAAACCATGCAAGCAGCAACTCTTTCCGCCGGAACATTACGTCGCCGCCTCTTTGGCCTTTCGCCGGAGGAGGCAACTTTTAGCAAACGCGGCTTCAATAGCGCTGATGGTGGCGCGCGCAGCCACCTGGAGCACATTGGCCGCACGTTCATTCGCGGATACAACGCGGCCCATGAAGAGGCGAACCCTGATGCGCTTGCTTCCCGGTTGAACGCTATCGAGGCCGAGTTCAAGGGGTTTGCGTTTGAAGGTGCGGCCATGGCGCTGGCGTTGCTCGATATCCTGACGCCGTGGCGAAGGGACCGCTGGCAGTCGTTCCTGCGCGGGCCCGGCTATGGTCACAAGTACATGCTCTACGTGGGGTACGGCTGGGCGCTGGCTCGTCTTGGCCGCCGGGCTGAAAGGCCCCTGGCGAAGCTGGACCCTCTGCTCGGTTGGCTGGCGATGGATGGCTATGGGTTCCACGAGGGGTATTTTCACCCCCGGCGCTATATCGTGGAGCAGGCGCTCCCAACCAGGCTCTCGGGCTACGCTCGGCGGGTATTCGATCAAGGGCTGGGCCGAAGCCTATGGTTTGTAGAGGGGGCTGGGCCTGCTGGAATTGCCGAAGCGATTGCTGCCTTCGCCACCGCCAGGCAACCGGACCTGTGGAGTGGGATGGGGTTGGCCTGTACGTACGCCGGTGGCTCAAACCGACTGGCTATCGAGGCGCTACGCGAGAAAGCAGGGGAGCACGCGTCGTGGATGGCGCAAGGGGCGACCTTCGCGGCCAAGGCTCGCCAGCACGCGGGCAACCCCACGCCTCATACGGAGCTGGCATGCCGGGTGCTTTGCGGCACGGGCGCGGACGAAGCAGCCCAATGGGCAGATTCCGCCCTGGAGGATCTTTCATACAGCAGCCCCATACCCGCCTACGAAGTGTGGCGTCAGCGGATCCGATCCCAGGCAGAAAGGGCTATCAAGGAGGTTGAAAAGGAGGTTGGAACAGTATGAACCAGGTGCCGACGTTTCTCAAGATGCATGCTGCTCGCCTAACGGCCTTTGCACTCATATTCAGCTTGTATGGTTTTACGCAAGTCCAGCTCCCGCAACTGCCCGAAGCGGAACGGTCGACGTTGGCAGGCCGCTTCAGCTTCGCCTCCTCGGCACTGCCTGAGCTGGCGGGCTACACGCAGAAGACGGTGCGAACGGTCAGCCCCAGCTTAGAGCGCATTTCGGCGTGGATTTCGTCGGTGGGGGCTTCGGTCGCGATCAACGACCTGGACGCCGACGGGCTTGCCAACGACGTTTGCCACGTGGACGTGCGAATAGACCAGGTTGTGGTCTCATCTGCGCCTGGCACTCCTCAGCGGTATAGCGCTTTCGCGCTCGATCCAGCGCCCCTGCGCTACGACGCTACTATGGCCCCAATGGGTTGTCTGCCGGGGGATCTGAACGAAGATGGCCTGACGGATATCCTGGTCTACTATTGGGGACGCACCCCGATAGCGTTCCTCCGCCAGGCCGTCGCACCCAATTCAGGTCTCGACGCGACGGCGTACCTGCCGCAAGAGATAGTAGCGGGGGAGGAACGCTGGTTTACGAACGCCGCCACCCGCGCCGACCTGGATGGGGATGGGCACATTGACTTGGTGATAGGGAATTATTTCCAGGACGGCGCGCATATCCTGGATGCGAGCTACGGCGGCCAGGAAGAGATGCAGCATTCGATGTCGAGGGCATATAACGGGGGCAAAAAGCACCTGCTGCTCTGGACCGGAGCCACGGAAATGACAACGGGCGGAGCCGGGCCGTCGGTGCAATTCAAGGATTTCCCGGATGTGCTGGATGCGGAAGTGGCGCACGGCTGGACGCTGGCCGTAGGGGCAGCCGACCTGGACGGCGATATGCTGCCGGAGGTCTATTTCGCAAATGATTTCGGGCCGGACCGGCTGATGCACAATCGATCTACCCCCGGCCAACCGGCGTTTGCCAGGCTCGACGGGGTGAAGGGGTTCACTACCCCCAATTCCAAGACGCTTGGGCGAGATTCTTTCAAGAGTATGGGCATAGATTTCGGGGACCTGAACGGCGACGGCTACCTCGATATGTTCGTCAACAACATCACGACGCCGTTTGCCCTGGAAGAGAGCAACTTTGCCTGGGTCAGCACGGGCGAAACGAGCCGGATGAGAGAGGGGGTCGCGCCCTACATAGATAAGAGCGAGCAACTCGGGCTATCGAGAGGCGGCTGGGGCTGGGAGTCGCGGCTGGCCGATTTCGATAACGACGGCGTACTGGAAGCGCTGGAGGCGACGGGGTTCGTGAAAGGGGAGATAAACAGGTGGCCGGACCTGCAAGAGGTAGCCACGGGCAACGATCAGCTGTTGAGCGACCCCGGAAGCTGGCCTCACGTGCAGCCCGGCGACGACCTCGACGGCCACCAGCCCAACCTCTTTTTTGTGCGAGCCGCCGACGGCCGTTATTACGACCTGGCCCAGGACCTGAGGATTGACCAGCACCACGTGACACGCGGCATCGCCACGGCGGACGTGGATGGAGACGGCAAGCTGGACTTCGCGGTCGCTAACCAATGGGAGGCTTCGTACTTCTACCAGAACAAGAGCGCCGGCACAGACGCATTCCTGGGATTGCATCTGCTCTTGCCCGTGGGTACGCAAACGGCTGCGGAGACCAGGGAGCGCATGGGACACCCCGGCGGCGATATGGCAGGCAGCCCCGCCATAGGCGCCAGCGCGGTGGTGCACCTGCCGGATGGAAGGAACCTCGTAGCGCAGGTAGACGGAGGCAGCGGCCATTCGGGCAAGCGCAGCTCCGACCTTCAATTCGGGCTGGGGCAGACTCCGGCGGACGCCACGATCAGAGTAGACCTGTCCTGGCGAGATAAGAATGGGCAGGTGCAACAGGCGACGATGAACCTTACGCCTGGGTGGCACACCGTGCTATTGGGCCGGTAATCAGGGATCAGGGATCGGGGGTCAGAGACGATGGCACACCGTGCTATTGAGCCGGTGTGAGGGAGGATAGAGGCAAGTATTTGTATTCGGGATAGAGCGGCGGACAGCACAATTACGCACGAGGAGTAGAAAAATGACGGCTGCATCGAAAGCGATATCGAACGAGAACTGGTGGAGCGCATCAAATCGTCTGGCCGGACTCAGGCGCTTCGCGGTTGCCATCACAGTCCTGAATCTCCTGGGACACACGCTCCTGGGGTTCGAGCAATCATGGGCGCAACCCCTGGTTTCACTGGGTGTGGCCTATGGGGTCGAGCTTCTGCTTGAATGGATAGATGCCAGGGTCAATAAGCGTAAGGCATTTTATGTTGGTGGCCCGGTAGCGTTTATCGATTTCCTGCTGTCTGCGCATATCACCGGCCTGGCGGTGTCGATGTTGCTTTATGCAAACGACCGGCTGCTGCCGGTGGCATTCGCCTCGGCTGTGGCTATCGCATCGAAGCGTATATTTCGCGTGCCCGCGGGCAACTCCACCAGGCACTTCTTCAACCCATCTAACCTGGGTATCACGGCTACGTTGCTTGCATTCCCCTGGGTGGGGATCGCGCCGCCATATATGTTCACCGAGAACCTGGATGGCGTTGGCGACTGGATATTGCCGGCGATAATCGTGATTTCGGGGAGCTTCATCAACTATCGATTTACGCGCAAGCTGCCACTTATCGCGGCCTGGGTGCTAGGTTTCATAGCGCAGGGAGTGATACGCAGTCTGCTCTTCGGCACAACGGTCAACCCACCGCTGGTGATGATGACCGGGCTGGCATTCGTGCTCTACACCTTCTATATGGTGACCGATCCGGCCACAACCCCCAGCAGCGTGCAAGGGCAGGTAGGCTTTGGGTTGGGCGTAGCGGCGGTGTATGGGCTACTGGTGAGCGTCCACATAGTGTTCGGCCTCTTCTTTGCTCTGTCGATAGTATGTGCGATACGAGGTGTGGCCATCACCATCGACGCGTGGAACAAGCGAAGGATCGCCGCGCAGGGTAAGGCCGAAAAGTTGGAGATGGCGCCGTCGCCGGTGCGCGCTTCATCACCATCATCCTTATCTTCTGTATCCTCCGTCTCGCTGCAAGGTGGCGAAAAGTGAAAGCGGGCCCCGCCGGCAGCATCGCTATTGTGGGCATGGCCTGCCGGTACCCGGATGCCCGCTCGCCTGGGGAGCTGTGGGAGAATGTGCTCGCCCAGCGGCAGGCGTTCAGGCGCTTGCCCGGAGAGCGGCTGAACTTAGACGACTACCTGTCTGCCGATGTCAACGCGCCCGACCGCACCTACGCGGGCAATGCCGCGCTCATTGAGGGGTACGAGTTCGACCGGGTGGGCTTCCGGGTGGCGGGCAGCACTTACAGGTCTGCCGACCTTGCGCACTGGCTGGCGCTGGACGTGGCCACGCAGGCGTTGGAAGACGCGGGGTTCGGCAACGGTGAGGGCCTGCCGCGCGAAACAGCAGGTGTGGTGCTTGGCAACACCCTGACGGGGGAATTTTCCAGGGCAAACGGGATGCGGCTGCGCTGGCCTTATGTGCGCCGGGTGATAGAGGCGCAGCTTGTGGGAGAAGGGCGGTCGCCCGAAGAGCGCAAAGCTTTCCTCGATACGCTGGAGGCCCAGTACAAAGCGCCTTTCCCGGCTATTGGCGAGGAGAGCCTGGCAGGCGGGTTGTCGAATACCATAGCGGGGCGCATATGCAACCACTTCGATCTGAAGGGTGGAGGCTACACCGTTGACGGCGCGTGCGCCTCTTCGCTGCTCGCCACCATCACGGCTTGCCGCTCGCTGGCGGCGGGCGACCTGGACATCGCGCTGGCGGGTGGGGTGGACCTTAGCCTGGATCCGTTCGAGATCGTCGGCTTCGCGAAAACGGGCGCGCTGGCCCCGGAGAAGATGCGCGTGTATGATGCCCGCTCGGCAGGCTTCTGGCCCGGCGAGGGCTGCGGTTTCGTGACATTGATGAGGTTAGAGGATGCCATCGAAGCCGGGAAAAGGGTCTACGCGGTCATTCGCGGCTGGGGTATATCGTCGGACGGCAGCGGAGGGATAACCCGCCCCGAACTTGAGGGGCAAGTGTTGGCGGTGCAGAGAGCGTACCAGCGGGCAGGGTTTGGGATCGATACGGTAGCATACTTCGAGGGGCACGGCACCGGCACGAGCGTGGGAGATGCTACCGAGTTGCAAGCGTTGTCGCAGGCCCGAAAGGCCGCGTCCGCAAAATCGCCGGCAGCCATAGGCACCGTCAAAGCCAACATCGGGCATACCAAAGCCGCCGCAGGGGTGGCAGGGCTTATCAAGGCGACGATGGCCCTCCAGGCTCGTATATTGCCGCCCACTACCGGTTGCGAGCAACCCCACCCCGTGCTTACAGGCCAAGACCCGGCGCTGAGGGTACTCAAAGCGGGTGAAGCCTGGCCCGATGACCAGCAGGCTCGGGCGGCTGTGAGCGCGATGGGGTTCGGGGGTATGAACACCCATCTCGTGCTGGAATTGGACCCTGAAAGTGCGAAGCGACGCAAGACACCCGGCACACGGGAGCGCAAGCTACTCGCCTCATTCCAGGATGCCGAGCTGTTCTTGTTCAGCGCCCCTGATGCGGGGTCACTTCGGCAGCAGGTAGAACGGGTACAAGCGATAGCGTCAAGGCTGTCGCGTTCTGAACTGAGCGATCTGGCCGCCGAGCTTGGACGGACTCTCGCCTTCGGCAAGGTCCGCGCGGCCGTGGTAGCGTCCACGCCGGAGGAACTGGCCGGCAATCTCGCGCTGCTAAGCTCCAAGCTGGCACAGGGTGCATCCGGCTCAATAGACACGCGCGCCGGCGTCTATTTCGGACAGGGGCGGACCGAGCCTCGCATAGCCTTCCTCTTCCCCGGACAGGGGTCGCCTGCCCACCTGAATGGTGGCGCGTGGCGGCCTCGCTTCGATTTTGTGCAAGATCTGTATGCTCGCGCTCAGTGGCCTACCAACGGCGAAGGGATAGCGACCGAGATAGCACAGCCTGCTATCGTCACGGCTTCGCTGGCGGCCCTGCAAGCGCTGGCGGACCTGGATATCCAGGCGAGCGTGGGCATAGGGCATAGCCTGGGGGAGATCACAGCGCTCTACTGGGCAGGGGCGCTAAGCCAGGATGCTTTGCTCCGGATCGCCTCGGCGCGCGGCAAAGCCATGTCGGAGCTAGGGAGCGCCACCGGCGCGATGGCAAGCATAAGCGCTGCATGGCAAGAGATCAAGGGGTTATTGAACGGGGAGGCCGTAGTGGTCGCCGGGCTGAACTCGCCCCAACAGACGGTGATCTCGGGCGAGGCCCGCGACGTGTCGATCGTGGTGGCGCGTGTTCAATCCAAGGGGCTGCACGCGACGAAGCTACCCGTTTCGCACGCTTTTCACTCCCCACTGGTGGAGGCGGCGGTGCCCGCCCTCGCCGAGCAACTGGCGCGAGAGGCGTTCATGCCGCCACAGCGCACGGTGGCCTCCACAGTAACAGGCACCTGGCTGGCAAACTCCGACGATCTGCCGTTGTTGCTGAAGCGCCAGGTGACGGAGCCGGTGCGATTCCTGGATGCGATGCAGGCCGCGTTACCCGAAGTAGATCTATTGATCGAAGTGGGTCCGGGCCGCGTGCTCACGGGGCTGGCCGCCCAGCTTACCGACACTCCTGCCATACCGCTGGACGCAGGTGGACCTTCGTTAAGGGGATTGCTCAACGCGACCGGGGCGGCCTTTGCACTGGGAGCCGCCATCAATCATGACGCGCTCTTTGCGGGGCGCTTTACCAGGCCGTTCGATTTGGATTGGCACCCCAGGTTCTTTACAAATCCTTGCGAGTTGGCACCGAGAAGTGACGAAGGACGAGCGGCGGTCAACGACGGACAGTGGACAGTGGACAGTGGAGGGTCGCTTGCGGATAGCAGTGATGTTTTGGGCGAGGTGGTCCGACTGACCTCTACGGACCAGCAGGTTGAACGAGTTGCGCCGGCCGACCTTCACACCATAGTAACTGCTGCACCTGCTGCACCTACGGCAGATCCTATTGATGCGAAAGCGGTCTCTCCCCTTGAGCTTGTTCGGCGGCTGGTGGCGGAACGAGCGGAGCTGCCTGCCGAGGCGGTGAGGAATGAAAGTCGCATGTTGAGCGACTTGCACTTGAACTCGATTGTGGTGGGCAAGGTGGTGGCCGATGCGGCCAGGAGTCTAGATCTGCAAGCTCTCCTCGCGCCTACCGAGTTCGCGGATGCGTCGGTGGCGGAGATAGCCCAGGCATTGGAGGAGCTGGCGCGCACGGGAAACTCACGCGCGGCCGACGGCGGACGCCCCCCATCGGGAGTAGATACGTGGATAAGGACGTTCGCCGTCGAACTGGTCGAACGCCCGCTATCGCGCTTGCCGCAGAGCCTCTACTCTATCAAGAAAGGCAACTCGCCGGCGGCTGACGAGTGGGTAGTGCTTGCTGTCCCTGAAGCGGATCAACCTTTCGTGGATTCGTTGCGGCAACAACTAGCTAATAAGCAGGGCACCGGGGGCGTGGTGGTATGTTTGCCGCCATCGCCGGACGAGCGTCACCTGGGCTTGCTGCTCGACGGCGCGCACGCGGTGTTGGAGCGGAGGGACAGGGAGGGGATAAAGTTCGTACTCGTGCAATGTGGCGAAGGGGCAGCCGGGCTCGCGCGCACGCTCCACCTGGAAGCGCCCAAGATCGTCACGGTGGTGGTCGATCTGCCGGAGGGACATCCGCAAGCGATTGAATGGGTACTCGCAGAAATCGAGGCCGCCGGCGGCTACTCGGAGGCGCATTACGACGCGAGCGGGCGTCGCCGGGAACCTGTGCTCAAGCTGCTGGCGCTCGAAGAGGGGCCGAAGAGGGGTGGGCTTGGGCCGGACGACGTGCTGCTGGTCACGGGAGGCGGGAAGGGGATCGCCGCGGAATCGGCGCTTGCCCTGGCGGAAGAGACGGGCGCGCGCCTGGCCCTGGTGGGGAGGTCGCAACCTTCGTCCGATCCCGAGCTGGCGGCGAACCTCGACAGGGTGGCGGGGAGAGGCGTCACATACAAATACGTAGCGGCAGACGTGACCGACGAGGTCGCGATACGAGCAGCGGTGCGCGCCCTGGAAGCGGAGTTGGGACCTGTGACCGCGATCTTGCATGGCGCGGGCACCAACAGACCGCAACTTCTGAGTGCGCTGGACGAGGCGGCTTTCCTGAACACTTTAGCGCCCAAAGTGCGAGGGGCGCGCAATCTACTGGGGGCGGTGGACCCGGATCGCCTGAAGCTGTTCATCGCGTTCGGCTCCATAATCGCCCGTACCGGCATGAAGGGAGAGGCTGATTACGCGCTGGCTAACGAGTGGCTCGCCAACCTGGCCGGGCGCTGGCAGCTCGAACACCCACATTGTAAGTGCCACACAATAGAGTGGTCGGTGTGGTCAGGTGTTGGCATGGGCGAGCGATTGGGGCGGGTAGAAGCCCTGATGCAAGAGGGGATAACGCCGATCCCACCGGACGAAGGCATTGCCGTCTTGCGGCGATTGGTGTCACACGATGTGCCGGTGGTGCCCGTCGTCGTCACGGGCCGATTTGGCAGTCCGCCCACCCTCAAGTTGGCGAAGCCGGAGTTGCCGCTCCTACGCTTCCTGGAAGAGCCGAGAGTCTACTATCCCGGGGTGGAGCTGGTAATCGACACCGCGATCTCCATGGAGAACGATCCCTACCTGGGAGACCATATCTACCAGGGAAGCGCGCTCTTCCCGGCGGTCATGGGCCTCGAAGCCATGGCGCAGGTGGCCCTGGCTCTCACCGGTCAACAGGGCCGGATCACATTCCAGGATGTCGAGTTCAACAGGCCGGTGGTGGCGAACGACAACGCTCCACTCCGGATCAGGGTGGCGGCGCTTGTCAGGGAGCACGGCCAGGTTGAGGTGGCTTTGAGAAGCGAGGAGACAGCATTTCAGGTAGATCACTTCCGTGCCCTGTGCACTATTGGCAATCTGGACAATAAGGAACCCAAATTCCTTGCTCGCAACGGCGCCCAGGAGCAGAGTTTGCCAATCGACCCAGGCGAAGACCTGTACGGCTCCATTCTGTTCCACAAGGGAAGGTTCCGGCGCATCGACGGCTACCGAGAGTTGAGGGCCAGGGAATGCACGGTTGAGATAGGTTCTGATGGCGGGGCGGCCTGGTTCGACCGCTATCTGCCCAGTGGATTTGTGCTTGGAGACCCTGGAATGCGTGATGCGGCTATCCATTCGATCCAGGGGTGCATCCCTCACGCCACTTTATTGCCCACGGGAGTGCGGCGGCTGGTGCAGTTTGAGCCGGCAACGGCAGGCCCATGGCTTACGCATGCCGAGGAGAGATCGCGGGACGGCGACAACTTCGTTTACGACATGGAAATCGCTAGAGAGGACGGCACGCTGATCGAGCGATGGGAAGGGCTTACGCTGCGCCGGGTGGAAGACAATAAGCTACCGGCTACGTGGGCGGCACCTCTCTTATCCCCGTATCTTGAACGCCGAATTGAGGAGTTGGTCGAGGGCTCGAAAGTATCGGTTGTGCTGCACCAGGAGGTGGGGGCAAAACGGAGCGTACGCCACGACAAGGCGCTCCGGTCGTTGCTGGGCGAAGGGGTGGCCGCTATCAAGCGCGCCGATGGCAAGCCTGAGGTAGTGGGCGAGCAGCTTATATCCCTGTCGCATGCAGGAGACTTGACCCTGGCAGTATCGAGCAAGAAGAGGCGGGGGCCGCTCGGCTGCGACATAGAGCCTGTGGTAGCCAGGGAATCTGACGTATGGAAGGAGTTGCTCGACGACGAACGGTTTGCATTGGCCGGGGTGATCGCGGGAGGGCATTCCGGTATTCTCGATGTGCCTGTCTGTATCGACTCCGCTGCTACGCGAGTGTGGGCGGCAGGTGAATGTCTGAAAAAAGCGGGCGCTATGCTGGGCGCGCCATTGACGCTGGCTTCTACCACCCCCGACGGCTGGGTTTTGCTTGCATCGGGGCACGACGTCATAGCTACGCTTATCGTGCCGGTCAATGGCAGTGAGGAGCCAATCGCCTTCGCCGTGCTGACAAGGAGTGGCGATGCGGACTTATGAATACCCGCACGTGGTTGGTTTCCAGGAGACTAACCTGGTCGGGAACGTTTACTACGTGAACTACCTGAGCTGGCAGGGCCGTTGCCGGGAGATGTTCCTGCGCGACAATGCGCCGGAAATACTGGACGACCTTGCCAATGGGCTGCACCTGGTGACCACTCACGTGTCGTGCCAGTTCTTGTCTGAACTTTTCGCCTTTGACGAGGTCGTTATCCGCATGAGGCTGGGGACCGTGGTGCAGAATCGCATAACGATGCTCTTCGAGTACTGGCGGCGCACTCCGGATGGCGATTTGCTGGTGGCCAGGGGAGAGCAAGGCGCGGCCTGTATGAGGCAGGAAGGAGGGAGCATAGTACCTACACAAATACCCGAGTCCCTGGTGCGAGCTTTGCGCGCATACGCTGATAGCTGATAGGTTGAAATCGCTGTTGTACCTGGCCGATCTACATGATCCAAAAAGAAGGAGGTCTGATAATGGCTAACTCAGTACGTGGACTGGATATGTCGAAGAATTCCCGCCCCCTCGGCTCGCTGATGGATCAACTGAACGGAAGATATCACCGTAGAGCCCTGCTGATCTTCATGGTGCTTGTGCTGGCCCACTGGGTGGAACACCTGGTGCAGGCTTTTCAGGTATACGTTTTGGGGCTTGACAGGCCTCACGCGGGGGGCGCGCTTGGGTTCCTGGTGCCCTGGCTGGTCAGCTCGGAGGTATTGCACTACGGGTACGCGCTCGCCATGCTGGTCGGGCTGTTCCTTTTGCGCCCGGCATTCTTGGGCACCTCGCTGGTTTGGTGGACAATCGCGCTCGTTATCCAATTCTGGCACCACTTTGAGCACTTGCTGCTGTTTGGGCAGGCTATATTCCATGCAAATCTCTTCGGGAAGGCGGTGCCAACGAGCATTATCCAACTTTTCATACCGAGGATGGAACTGCACCTGTTCTATAACGCGGTCGTTTTCATTCCGATGATAATCGCCATGTTCTACCACACCCGCCCGTCGAAGAACGAGTCCCAGGTGCCGACGTGCACGTGTGGAACGCACAAGCTTGAATATAGAGGAGTTTGACCATACATGCTACAAGAACCCTCGATGCTTCCCAAAGCCATGCGGGCCCCTGCTACCACCGCCGGTGCACGCCCTGCGATCCGGCGCTCAACGCGGCTGGCACACCCGCTCGCCGATGCTATATGCCCGACCGAAACGCTGTTGGAGCATGAGCAAGCAGTTGAACGGGTGATCCTTGCTATGCACGAATGCTTAGGAGAGCCCTGGTCGCTTGAGAGTATGGCGAAGATCGCCCAGTTCAGTCCCTATCACTTCAGCCGGGTGTTCCACCAGATCACCCACCTTCCGCCGGGCAGGTTTCTATCCGCGTTGCGAATGGGGGCCGCGAAGCGTCTGTTGCTGCTTACGGACCTGTCTGTAACGGATATATGCTTCGAAGTGGGCTATCAGAGCCCGGGGTCATTCACAAGAGATTTCACACGGCTCGTGGGGTTGCCTCCGCGCCTATTCCGCAGCCTGGGCGACGAACAGGTCAGGCCCGCCCTGGAATTGCCGGCCGATCAAAGCGGGCCGGCATCTCATACCGAACACGTTGGCAGCAGAGGTGCGAGCAAGGTATGCGGTACGATCTCTTTGCCTGACAGGTCTCCGAGACTGATCTTTGTGGGGCTCTTTCCGCACTCGATACCGCAGGGCAATCCACTGAGCTGCGCTCTCTTGAACGGGCCCGGACCCTACGAGATGGACTTGCCCGAAGATGGGCTTTTCTACCTGCTTGCCGCCGCTTTCCCGCTGTCTGATGATCTTCTGTCGTACCAGTTGAGCGATCCCAAGCAGTGCCTGGCGGGGGCCGGGCAAACCCCACTTTGCGTGCGTGGCGGACGCGTAACGAGCGGCGAGGCAGACCTGACCCTTCAGCCGTTGAAGCTGACCGATCCTCCGATCCTGGTGGCTTTGCCTGTGCTTCTCGCCAGGCGACAAAGCACATTAGAGCCGGTTTGAGTGGGGCACATCGCAAGCAAGTATACGTTCGTAGGGGCGGGTCCCCGTGCCCGCCCTCTATCCTT
>JBAURA010000017.1:0-1622 GCA_049580985.1 Chloroflexia bacterium | reverse complement strand
ATGTCCAATACAAAGACGCTTCCAACCTGGAAGCGCGGATCGCTCTGCATGAGCGCTTCAGCACCAACCGTTACGACTACTATCTGTGGGTCTTCGACAGACTCAAGCTGAAAACCGGTGAGCGTGTGCTTGAGATCGGGTGCGGCCCTGCTACGCTGTGGGCGAGAAACCTGCACCGCTTACCTCATGGGTTGAACGTCACGCTTACCGACCTGTCGCTCGGCATGGTGGATGAGGCTGGACTCAATTTGGCAAGCACTCCTGGGCCGTTTAGCTACACGGTAGCCGACGCGCAGGCTTTGCCTTTGCCGAACAACAGCTTCGACGTGGTGATAGCCAACCACATGCTGTATCACGTACCGGACAAAGCGCTTGCACTCTCCGAGATACAGCGGGTGTTGCGAGGCGGTGGCCGGTTCTATGCAGCCACGAACGGCCAGGGGCACATGAGCGAGTTGGATGAGTTGGTAATCAGGCACGAGCCTTCGGTTGGTTCGCCGATCTTACCGCCGCTCGATTTTACGCTCGAAAATGGCGCGGTGGAGATTGGGAAGTGGTTCGATAGCGTAACGCTGGAGAGATATGAGGATGGGCTGGTAGTGACCGATGCCCGAGCGTTGGCGGCCTACGTGCTATCAATGTCGCGTGGGCAGCACCTGGATTCCGCTAGATTGGTGCAGTGGATAGAGCAGGAATTGGAGGAGCGCGGCCCGATAAAGATTGGCAAGGATGTTGGGCTTTTTGAGGCAATGTAGCATACAGGTCTACCCAACGCTGTGCTATAATCGCATAACTGCCGCTTACTCTATGATGAGAAACACCGCCCAACCAGTAGAAATCCGGGTCGCCGAAGAGGGCGATCTTGAGGCCTGCCTGCAAATAGACGACGGCTACAACGCTACTCACACGTGGCAAGTGGAGCCGACGCGCGGGGAGCCGGGGGCCGCGCCTTACACGATCTCTAGCAGCGTCACGCTGGGCGATAGCCCCCTGAGCGTGACGTTCCGCCCCGTCCGGCTGCCGAGGGCGCGCCGCGTAGCGGGGCCGGTAGCCACCCTCGTGCGCGACGGGAACGAGGCGGGCCTGCAACAGCGGTTGCGACAGTGGCGCACCGCCGACCTGGCGCAGGTAGCGATACTGGACGGGCGGGTGTGTGGATACAACGTGGTATCGGTAGTGCGCGGGTCGGGGATAGGGTGGATCAGCGCGCTGGTAGTCGATGGGGCCGTGCGCGGGCGCGGCATAGGCTCTATGCTGCTGGCCGCCGCCCGGCGCTGGGCGCGCTACAACCAGGGAGTGAACGTGCGCTCCTTCATGCTGGAGCTGCACACCCGCAACCACCCAGCGGTGACCTTCTGCAAGAAGCAAGGCTTCAACTTCTGCGGCTACACCGACTATTCCTTCTCCGGCGGCGATACCGTGCTGCTCTTCGCAAGCCCGGTGGTGATCTAGGGATTAGGGGTTAGGGATTAAAGGGTTAAGGGATTAGGGCAAACCTGTTCTGCCCACTTAAGGGATTTCCATGGGCAGAACAGATCCTGACTGTCGGATCCTAACCTGACACTCAAGGAATTTCCATTTCATGTTAGGTTTCTAATCCCTAATCCCCTACGGCATAAACC
>JBAURA010000016.1:0-8035 GCA_049580985.1 Chloroflexia bacterium | reverse complement strand
CATCGCGGACTTCCCCTTCTCGTTCACAGCGGCGGCGGGGCAGACGTTCGTGGTGGTAATCCACGAGATAACGGCCAACGCCGGGTGTCCAGGGTACGGCTTCGAGGTTGAGGGCTTGCCTGGTGGCTGCCCAACACCTCCAACCGCCCTACCCACGGCTACTCAGCCTGCCGGCGGCTCGGCCACGCCTACCTGCGTCGCGGGTGGTGGCACGCCTGGCATATGGACCACTACTGCTCCTCGCAGTATTGACGCCTATGGCCCAGGTGGCGCAGGCTCCTCTACCAACTTCTACGTCGGTGGAGGCTATTCCTTCAGCCTCGGCGGGTACACCCCCAACTTCGGCAGCTACAACCCCTCTACCAATGCCTGGGCCTCGCTTACCGCGGTGCCGAGCACGGGTGAGATGATGTCGATGGTGTACGCGCCTCTCAACAACAAGGTCTACGCCTTCGGCGGTATCGACTGCGTCACCATAGGCACAGCCTACAACAACACCCGCATCTACGACGTAGCCACCGGCCTCTGGTCCGCTGGCGCCGTCATGCCCATAGGTGCCCAGCAGATGGCCTCGGGCTACTGGAACGGCAAGATCTATCTGCAAGGCGGTTACACCGACTGCTTCATCTCCACCGCCCAGAGCGCACTGCAAATCTATGACGTAGCTACCAACACCTGGACCGCGGGCGCTCCCATGCCTGAAGCTATAGGTGGCGGTATAGGCGGCGTGATCAACGGCGTCTTCTACGTGGCTGGTGGCCGCGACAGCGTAAACACCAACCGCTCGACCGTGTATGCTTACACCATAGCTACCAACACCTGGGCCACCGTGGCCTCCCTCCCAACGGGAGTCAACGTGGCGGCTAGCGCCATCCAGGGCGGCAAGCTGTGGGTGTTCGGTGGTGGCAACCCGTTCGTGGGCGAATCCGCCTCCCTGGCCGCCAGTCAGCCTGGTAACAACAAGGGCAAGCTGGACTCTCCCAACGCGATGAGCATCACGCAGATCTACGACCCTGTAGCCAACAGCTGGGCCCCAGGGCCGAACATGAACACAGCCCGCTCCTTCCCCTCAGGAGGATCGGTGGGCAACTACGTGGTCACTAACGGTGGCTACACAGGCTCATCCTCCACGGCATCCACCGAGGTCAACCTGACCACCGGCGGCGGCTGTGTCACTCCTGGCGTTACCAACACGCCTGGCGTAACTGCCACACCCACATGCGTTGCGGGTGGCGCGCAGGTAATACAGGACCCGTCGTTCGAAGGCGGGACACCTAGCGCCTTCTGGACGGAGAAGAGCACCAACTTCGGCACACCGCTGTGTGACGTGGCCTCCTGCGGTAACGGTGGAGGCACGGCCGGCCCTCGCACAGGCGACTGGTGGGCCTGGTTCGGTGGCACCGCCTCGGCAGAGGACGGAGCAGTCTCGCAGACGGTGAACATCCCGGCAGGCACCTCCACCCTACAGTTCTACCTGTGGATAGGAGCACACTCAGGGAACGGCGCGGCTGACTACATCAGAGCGCTGGTGAACGGAGTAGAAGTATTCCGAGCCACCGACGCCTCGACCGCGTACGATGCGGGGTACACGCTGGTGAGCGTGGACGTATCAGCACAAGCCGGGTCCAACCGGATAGTGAGGATAGAGGAGCACAACGATGCAGGCTCCGCCGTCTTCAACGCCAGTGTCGATGATGTCACCCTCACCACCGCCGGTGGTGGCTGTGGGACACCTGGCCCCGCCAGCCCCACGCCTACCTGCGTACCGTCGGCAGCAGGCTGGACCCCTGGAGCTAACTTCAACGATGCTGCGGGTAACGTCCGTGGCCTGGGTGTCTACTTCCCGCCCGATGGCAAGTTCTACGCTATCGGTGGGCGTAATGCCGACACCGCAGGCTCCGACATGCTCAACCCCCACATCTACGACCCTGCCACAGACACCTGGTCTACGGCTTCGGCTACAATCGTACCGGATAACCAGGTCAACAACATGGGCGGCGGAGTCCTCACTGTCAGTGGTACTCCCATGATCATCGTTGTTGGTGGCAACGCTGCCGGTGCAACCGGTGCAAGCAACCACACCAGGTACTACAACCCGGCTACAGACACCTGGACACTGGTCGCCACAGACCCGTGGCCGGCAACCACAAACGCCTTGCCCGGTGGATTTGCAGTGGTGAACAACAAGCTGTACATCCTGGGCGGGTTCGTAAACACCGTCGGCATGACGCAGGAGATCTGGGAATACGACCCCGCGCTGGCCGCAGGCTCGCGCTGGACGCTCAAGACGGCTACTCTGCCCGTTGGGCGAGGTTACATCCCAACGACTGCCATAGGTGGCACGATCTACATGGCGGGAGGATCGGAGTGGGACGGCACCACCCTCCTGGACTCAGACTTCTCCTACAAGTACGATCCTGCTACCGACACCATCACTCCCATAGCCACCATCCCACGCCTGACCGCCGAGACGCGAGCAGTCAACATGGCCGGCAAGATGTGGGTACTTGGCGGTGGCCGTGACGCGCCGAACCCCTCCAACCAGGTAGACATCTACGACCCCGTAGCTAACTCCTGGACGACGGGCACACCGTTCATAACCGCCAGGCGCAACTTCCCGGCGGATACGGACGGGGCGGGCAAGATCTACATCACAGGTGGATATGCCCCCACCGCGCCTACCAACTCGACGGAGATCTACTCCTCAGGGAGTGGCTGTCCGACCCCAGGCCCTGGCTCTCCTACCACCACCTCTACTTCAACCAACACCCCTGTAACCCCAGGACCCACCAATACCTCGCCGCCTCAGCCCACGAACACCGTGCAGGGAGGTAGCCCCACGTCCACACCGACCCAGTGCGTGGTCAAGTTCGAGGACGTAGACCCGCTCAACGAGTTCTACGGCTACATCGAGTACCTCTACTGCCGTGACGTAATCCAGGGGTACAACACAGTGCCTCCGTGCATAACCCCTGGTAGGACGTGCTTCAAGCCTGCGAACAACACCACGAGAGGGCAGCTGGCGAAGATCGTAATCCGAGCCTTCGAGTTCCCGATCGACACCACGGGCGGGCCGCACTTCACCGACGTGCCGGTTGGCTCTACCTTCTACACCTACATCGAGACCGGTTACAACATGGGCCTCTTCACCGGGTACGCGGATGGGACCTACCGGCCCAACGCGTGGGTGACACGCGGACAGATTGCCAAGATCGTAGTGAACGCGGCGATCATCGCGGACCCGGCCAACTGGATCCTGCTCGATCCGAGTCCGAACTACTCGTTCACCGACGTGCCACCCTC
Source organism: Chloroflexia bacterium (assembly GCA_049580985.1). Classification (GTDB taxonomy): domain Bacteria; phylum Chloroflexota; class Chloroflexia; order QHBQ01; family JADMIH01; genus JADMIH01. The sequence goes on along the minus strand of JBAURA010000016.1, from coordinate 4,732 downwards.
CAACGTCTTCTACAGACACGTCGAAACGGCCTACGCGCACAACCTGATGTCTGGATACCCGTGCGGCGGCCCCGGCGAGCCGTGCGACTCCCAGAACAGGAACTACCTGAGGGTGGGCAACCCCGCCACCAGGCAGCAGATCAGCAAGGTAGTGTACCTGGCGATTACTTATCCACCCTTCGAGACTAATGCTAATAGATAGCATAGTGGAAAAAGGTGTAGTGTAATAGCTAGTACGGTGTAAGATCTGACACCAAAATCGAAGGTCTGAAACCAGGACCCGGCCCCAATTGGGGCCGGGTCTTTTCTTGGTCCTCACACACATAAATATTCTCTCAAAAAGCCCTGAAAAGACCATTCCTTACCCGTTGCTAATCCCAAAGGGAGCGGGTATAATGCAATCTATTGCGGTCCGCCGCGCACATGGGCGTACTCGCGCGATCATCTTCCACTACCCATTCCATTACCCAATGCATGGTCGCCGGGTCATATTTATATCGATACAAGGAAGAGAAAGGAAGGCGAAGAATGTATAGACGAAGGGCATATGTACTATCGCTGGCGTTGCTGCTCGTATTGGTAGCCTATGGCCTGCTTGCAGGCGGTGGGCAGACCTCGCAGGCAGGCCCCGCGCCTCTGGCAGTCAAGGGCCAGGAGGGCACCCTCCCCTTTAAGCCCGAGGTAAGCATGTCGGTAAAGAACGACACGTCACTACCGTTGCGTGACCTGATAGCCAGGCAGGGTCCGATTGTTCCATATACCGGACCGGAGCGCGAATTACCTGAAGGCTTCCCTAGCGATAAGCGCATGGTTGATACAGGGTACACCGGCGATGCGGCGCTTCAGCGTGGCTTTGGCCTCGTTTCTCCCCTCATACCCTCACCTCTGCTCACTTTTACGGCTATACCTAACAACTGGGGCTTCATTCCTCCAGACCCCAACGGCGATGTAGGTCCGAACCACTACGTCCAGATGGTCAACGTGGGCTTCCAGATATACAATAAGTCTGGCGTTGCCCTGGCCGCCGTAGCGAAAAACAATACGCTCTGGGCAGGCTTCGGCGGCCCATGCCAGCTCGAGAATGCCGGCGACCCGGTGATCCTGCACGATCAGCTGGCCGACCGCTGGCTGCTCACGCAGTTCAGCGATAGCGTCGGGCCATTCTTCAACTGCGTAGCTCTTTCGACCACATCTGATCCCCTGGGCACATACCATCGCTACGCTTTCTCTGCCCCCACCTTCCCCGACTATCCCAAGTATGGTGTGTGGCCTGATGCCTACTACTTCAACACCAGGGAGAGCGGCGGCGGCGTCCTCGGTAACTATGCTATCGAGCGCGCACAGATGCTCATAGGCGCCCCTGCCCAGGTCGTCAGGTTCGCCATCCCAGAGCTTGCCTATCGCACCGGCCTGCTGCCTTCCGACCTCGATGGTGCGGTCCTGCCCCCGGCGGGCGCTCCGAACTATTTCGTAGGCACGCAGGACGATGGCGCAGGCTCGCCCACCGGCGACGATGTCAGCCTCTACAAGTTCCACGTTGACTGGGTTACACCGGCCAACTCGACCTTCACCGGCCCCACACTCATGGATGCCGCGCCCTTCGATTCGCTCTTCCCCTGCTCGCCCGGCTCGCGCGACTGCATCCCGCAGCCCGGTACCGGTCAGAAGATCGATATCCTCTCATACAGGCAGCGCCCGACCTTCAGGCTCGCCTACCGCAACTACGTCACCCACGAGTCCCTCGTGACCTCGCAGTCGGTGGAGGCACAGCCTGGCTTAGCCGGCATGCGCTGGTACGAGCTGCGCGACCCGAACGGGGCCGTGAATATCTACCAGCAAGGCACCTACTCGCCCGATACCACGATACACAGGTGGATGGGCAGTATCGCTATGGACGGCAGCGGCAACATGGCGCTCGGCTATAGCGTCTCCAACGCCACCACCGTCTTCCCAGGCATGCGCTACACGGGGCGTCTTTCGACCGACCCACTGAATACTATGCCACAGGGCGAAGGCACCTTTATCAACGGCACAGGCTCGCAGACCAGCACAGGCGCGAGATGGGGCGACTACACCTCGATGAACGTTGACCCCAGCGATGACTGTACCTTCTGGTATACGAACCAGATCGTGCCTACCACCAGCGCTACCGGCTGGCGTGGAGCCGTGGGCACGTTCGAGTACCCTGGTTGCGTGCCTGCCGGCGGCAGCCCCACGCCCACGGTCACTGGCACGCCCCCCACCGCTACGCGGACCCCCACAACCACCAATACAGCCACCCGCACCAACACCGTCCCTCCTTCCCCAACCCTTGCCTGCTCGCCCAACTACATCGTGACAGCGAGCACGGGCGCTACCATAGTAGCAGGCACCACCTTCCTCGCGGGCACCAACTGCGATGACTGTTCGGTGGCCTTCGCTCTACCCTTCGCGTACACTTTCTACGGCACAAGCTTCAACTCGGTGAACGTCATCTCGAACGGCAGCTTGCAGTTTAGCTCCACCAACACCGACTTCACGAATGCCTGCGAGCCTTACGCTGCTCACAACAACGTCATACACGCATACTGGGACGACATCCTCATGACCACCGCAGGGGATGGGGTCTACACCTCAGTCTCCGGTAGCACTCCCAACCGTATCGTAAATATCGAGTGGAGAGGGTGCTACTACAGCGGAGGCTCATGTGGTGGTCCTGTCAACGTAGAGGCTCGCCTGTATGAAGGGCAGAGCCGCGTAGACGTCATCTACGGGACCGCCGGCAACGGCAACGTCTCGGCCACGGGTGGCGTGCAGCGAGACACAGGCTCTCTATTCCTGCAAGCATACTGCAACGGAGCTGGCCTGGCTGTGACCGCGGGTACGATGCACTCCTACAACCTACCGCCTTGTATCACCGGTACTCCTACCCTCATCCCTACCGTTACCTCCACACAGCCGACCGGAGGCAGCCCGACCGCCACCGCCACCTGTGTAGCCAGCCCGGCAGGGTGGACCGCGGGAGCGCCTCTCCCCTTGCCTAACGTCCGCTCCCTTGGCGCTTACTTCCCTCTCAACGGCCGCTTCTACGCCCTCGGCGGTAGGAGTTCCGATACCGCTGGCTTTGCCCAGCTCAACCCCTTGGAGTACAACCCCGGTACCAATACGTGGGTCACCAAGTCCGCCGTCTTCTCCGACCAGCAGACCTCCAACGTCAAGGGCGGCCTCGTCACCATGTCCGGCTCCCCCGTCATCCTGGTGGTGGGCGGTAGCGCCGGCGGTGGCACAGGTGGCACCAACGAGACGAGGGTCTACAACCCGATGGCGGATACCCTCGTAACCCTCACCTCCGACCCGTGGCCTCCCGGCCTCACCACAGTGCCCGGTGGCTCAGCGGTAGTCGCCAACAAGCTGTACATCCTGGGCGGGTACGTGATAGGCGTCTCCATGTCCACCGAGATCTGGGAGTTCGACCCCGCAGCCGCCGCAGGCTCACGGTGGTCCCTCCAGTCTGCCACCCTCCCTGTAGGCAGAGGGTACATCCCGGCGGCTGCCATAGGTGGCATGATCTACATGGCGGGTGGGTCCGACTTTGACGGCACCACCATCCTCGACACCGACTTCTCGTTCAAGTACGACCCTGCCGCCGACACAGTGACCGCCATCGCCACCATCCCCCGCCCGACCGGGGAAACCGTAGCGGTGAACATGGCGGGCAAGATGTGGGTCCTCGGAGGCGGACGTGACGCGCCCAACCCCTCGACCCAGGTAGACATCTACGACCCGATAGCTAACTCATGGTCTACAGGCACACCGTTTGTGACGGCCCGCCGCAACTTCCCGGCGGATACGGACGGCGCAGGCAAGATCTACCTGGCAGGTGGATATGCGCCTACTGCCCCAGACCTGAGCATGGAGATCTACTCATCAGGCACAATCTGCCCAGGGGTAACCCCTTCAGCTACCTCTACCACAGGCGTGGTTGCTACCTCCACCCGCACAGCCACCCGCACAGCCACCCCCATCGCCACCGCTACTCACTGCGCGCTGATGTTCACCGACGTGCCGACTGACCACACCTTCTACGACAACATCAGGTGTCTCGCTTGCCGGGGCATCATCAACGGCTACTCCTCAGGCTGCGAGACAGGCAACCCCTGCTTCAGGCCGGGCAACTTCGTCACACGAGGCCAGATAGCGAAGATGGTGTCTAACTCGGCAGGGTTCTCCGAGCCTGCCGGTGCGCAGCAGTTCGAGGACGTGCCTCCTGGGCATACCTTCTACGACTACATCTGGCGGATGGCCGATAGAGGCTACGTCAGTGGCTACCCATGCGGTGGGCCTGGCGAGCCTTGCGTGGCACCTAACAACCGGCCCTACTTCAGGCCGGGCAACAACATCACCAGGGGTCAGCTATCCAAGATGGTGTCCAACGCCGCCGGCTTCACCGAGCCCGCGGGCGCGCAACAATTCGAGGATGTGCCCCCAGGCCACACGTTCTACGACTTCATCTGGCGGCTTACCGACAGAGGCATCATGAACGGCTACCCGTGCGGTGGGTTAGGCGAGCCGTGCGTACCGCCCGACCTCCTGCCATACTTCAGGCCGGGAGCCAACGCCACCCGTGGGCAGGCAAGCAAGATCGTGGCTAACACCTTCTTCCCCAACTGCCAAACACCTTCTAACCGTGTCGAGTCGAGACTGATCGGCAGGGAAGTCAGAAGGATTGCCTGGAACAGGCAAAACAAACACC
>JBAURA010000015.1:0-12010 GCA_049580985.1 Chloroflexia bacterium | reverse complement strand
GGGTGTAGTTGGAGAGACAGTCCGCGAAGGCGGACTTCGTTTGCGTAGCCCGCGATTTTAATCGCCGGGTGATCTTCCCGATTCCGCGATGCACATAAGGTGAACCACCGTTGAAAACACAATCTGGTTAGCCGCGATCTCCATGTAAAGAGCCGTAACGGCTCATGGCCCACCAGAAGCAATAGTGACGATCTTGGCGACCTGCCCGCGAGTGGCGTTGTTGCCGGGGCGGAAGTACGGCCTGCCCCACTGATCGCACGCCTCGCCCGGCCCACCACAAGCATACCCGCCGATTATACCCTCTCTATAGATCGCCTCGATATACGGGGCAAAGGTGTGATCGGCAGGCACGTCGGCGAACGTTGGCAGTTCGGGACCAGGCAACACATACCCCCGCCCCAGCGCGATTACCTTAGCCAGCTGGCCACGTGTGATGTTGTTGCCGGGACGGAAGTACGGCCTGCGCTCCGCGTCGCAAGGCTCGCCCGGCCCACCGCAAGCATACCCGCCGATGATGTTGTACGAAGCGGCGGTCTCCACGTACCAGTAGAAGGCCGAATCGCGTGGCACGTCGGCGAAAGCCGACTCGTGGTGCTTGGGATTGATCAGGTGCCAGCCCGAAGCGTTCACCACCATCTTCAGTAGCTGCGCGCGGGTGACGTTCCTGCCGGGGCGGAAGTACGTGCCTGGGCAGGGCTCACCCTCGCCGCCACATGCGTATCCCGATATATATCCCTGGTCGGCCATCCACGCGACGTAGGGAGCAAATGGGTCGTCAGGCTGCACGTCGTTGAACGTCACCTGGACCGCCGTAGCGGTCGCGGTGGCCGTGGGCACGGCGGCGGTAGCCGTTTCCTGCCAGGTGCCGCCAAACGGGCATGACGACCCCGCGTACCCGATCCACAAGCCCCATGCGCGTAACGTCCCCACATCGTATGGGCCTCCATCCTGCGCCTCAAGGGTCCAGGTGCCGTTGGCCGTCCTGCCAACGAACGGATTCAGCGATCCTTCCTCCGGCAGATACGTACTCTGTCCCGGTGGACATGTCGAACCCAGCACGGGAGCGCCGCTCCTCGCAAGGCTAAAGCCGGTATTGGCGACTGTCCACACACCGCTTCCGCATACGTGGGTGAAGAGGGCCGTGCGCGTACCGTCCGGGCCGGTCAGGTAAAAGCGCAGGTCACTCGCATAGGTATGGTCCAGCATCAGGTTTACTACCCTGATGTCGGCTATAGCTCCCACCTCCCCGACCGTGAGGGTGGACGTGGTTAGCCCCTGGTCCGGGATCGCCTTCGGAACGTCGGCGCTGTTGTAGGTCAACGAGCAGATTGGGGTGGCGGAAGGAGTACCCGTTGTTCCAGCCGGGGGCGTAGAAGTGCGCGTGTAGGTCGGTGTCGAGGACGGCGTGAGGGTTGGCGTGCGCGTCGGGGTGCGAGTCATCATGGTGGTGCGCGTACTGGTTCGGGTGCGGGTAGGAGTGCTGGTGCGAGTCGAAGTTTGGGCAGGCGTGCCCGTGGGTGTGCGCGTCGTAGTGCGAGTCATAGTGGCGGTAGACGTCGAGGGAGGCACAGGTGTATTGGTGCGTGTGGCCGATGGAGGAGGCAGGCCGGGCGTCGAAGTGACGGTGGACGTGCCGATGGGGCATGGATTCGCGTATGTGATGCGGATGCCCCACGCATGGAGCGTGCCCGTATCGTACTGCCCCGCGTCCGTCACTTCGAGCTTCCAAGTGCCCGCTGCCTGCTGGCCCACGAACACATCGAGCGAGCCTTCTTCGGGCCGGTATGTACCCTGGTTTGGCGGGCAGACCGCGCCCATCACCTGCGAGGCCGGTTGCGCGAGTGAGAAGCCTGTATTAGCCGTCGTCCACACTCCAATGCCGCAGACGTGTGTGAAGAGCGCCGTGCGCATGCCCTGGGGACTGATCAACAACACCCGCAGGTCGCTGGCGTACGTATGCTCGAAGGTAAGCCCCGTAACCGCCACCGAGGCCACCGTGCCCGCCGTGTTGGTCGTGAGCGTAGAGGTAATGGTGCCCAGGTCGGGGATCGGCCTCGGCACATCGACGCTGGTATAGAGCGCCGAGCAGGCAGAAGGAGGGGTAGGCGTGGAGCTAGCGCCGGGGGTTGGAGTGCGCGTAAAGGTATGGGTTGGGCTGGCGGCAGTGGTGGGGGTGCGCGTGGCCGAAGCGCCGGGCATACCTGTAGCTGTAGGCACTTGCGGCATCGGGGTGCGCGTGGGCCGTGGCAGGGTCTTGTAGAAGGTCTGGTTGTCGCACGGCCTGGGAGCGCCGTTCCATGCACCCGTGAAGCGGTCGAGCACGTTCGCCACCAGTTGTTGTATGCGTGGGTCGGCGGCCTGAGACTGGTAAGCGGGTTGGAACACCTGGTTCGACCAGCTATGGTCCATCAAGCCCCAGGAGAAGAATATGCTGCCCGCCGCGAACAGCCTTGCCCCGCTGGTAGCCGTGTAGATAGTAGTGTCGTGCGGCATCGGTTCGCCCTGCGGATTGTGCATGATGTTATGCGCCAGCCTCTCGATGCCCGGCGGCGTGTACTGGTCGGGTACAAGGCCATCCCACTCCTCGCCCACGATGTTGTTCACGCGGTCGCCCGGCTGCAAGCCCGTGCAGTCGAAATACCAGGAGCTAGCGGGCGCGGCGGCCACCCACGGGTAGTTGTACAGCATTTCGTCATAGTGGGATTGGTAGTTGGTGCCGATGAGGGCGTTCTCCGGCCTCCCCAGGTCGCGGAAAGTGACCGTCTGAGGGGTCGGCTCAAGGGCCGGATCGAGCGCCGCCTCCTTGTACCCGACCACCACGCGGTTAGGGCCGTTAGCGGAAGCTTCCAGCCTGATATTCCAGTACGACTCGTTGGCCGAGGCGAAGACCATGTTCACCCCGGCGTTGAGCGCGTTCTCGACGTAGTTGCGCTCATCCCATGTCCAGTACTCGTCGTGGCCCATGACTAAGAATGTGCTGTGCCCCAGCAGAATGGTGGGGTTGGCGGCGCGGTCCACGTCGCTGATGTAGGTCACATCGAAGCCGGAGGCTTCCAGCCAGCGCACCATCTCGTGCTCGTGCGCGAACAACCCGCCGGTGCCCGCGCCCCCCATATAGGGGCGGTCGAACGACACTTTGTAGGCGCGCACGCGCCCCTCGTTGTTGCCCGAATAGTACAGGCTCTCGCCCCCGAAGCGGTTGTACGCCTGGTTCGTCTTGGTCGGCTCCATCACCAGGATGGGCGAGGCATACGAGTCGTTGCGAACAATGAAATAGACGAAGAATCTATGCCCGCTGTTGGAGTCGATCCGCAACAGGTAGATGCCCGAAATCCAGCCGGGATCGGTATTGATCGTGAGAGAGGACGACCAGGGACACGACACCAGGCCCGTAGCGCTCTGTCGCGTGCAATTAGGCTGCGCGGGCGTAGCGAACGGACCATAAGAAGCATAAAAGCGCGCGCCGTGCCCCTGGTAGTAACCCAATCGATACAGGCGGGCGGTGGCCGACGAGCCTGTAGACTTGATGTGCACGCCAATCGAGCCACCGGCGTCCGTGCTGGCCGATCCCACGTATGCGGCCAGGGCATCTATGTTGTAGTTGCCTATGCTAGCCCACTCGTCCGTGCCGGGCAGGGCGTTCTCGTCCGTGATCCGGCTTGCGCGCGGGCTGAGGGCCGATGGATATTCGCTGAAAGGCCCCGCCTCCGCGTTGGGCTGTGTCGAATCGTCAGGGTAAGGAGCAAATGCGGAGTTGGCGCCTGAGCTTTGGCAAGCTCCGCCAGCAGCCGTCGATGCCGCCGGCTCGGAGGGCTGCATAACAACAAAGACGAAAGCCGCCAGGCAGGCCACCAGCACTAGCAGCGTTATAGAGGGTCCCACTCGTGGACGCCCCCACGAGCGAGTGGATGGTAGGGCCATGCGTACGAATCCTTCTCAAAGAGGAGACAAAAGATTCACTCTATGAGAGTGTACAGCATTCAACCCACCCTGTAATCACCCAATGGTATTAGATCTCTCTAATGCCGTGCTAGAGGAACCCTCTATGGCTCCGTAACTAATCGCCCTTCATGGCCTTGCACGTTAACTTCCACGTACCCGCGCTCGAAATCGCGCCGCCAGATATTGGGCGAGACTTCCCGGCACGAGCCAAGAGGCGCTCCAAGCCGACGCGCGGTCTCGTAGTCGGGATAGAGCCAGAACTGCGAATAATATGTGTCGAAACGGGTATACCGGAACGTGGCCTGCGTGCCCTCGGCCACGAGCATGTACGAAGCGAGCGCAAACCGCATTCGCTCGGCATCCTCATGTGGCCCCTGCCCCACCGCCACCAGCCCTTTGCCCATCGCCAGCCAGCGTTGGGCACGCTGGATCTGCGCCTGCCAATGGCCGGGATCGCGCCAGCCGTCGATCCACCGCACCGCGAACGACTCGTCCATCGCGCCGTCCAGGTACGGCGCATAAGCATCCCAGGCGTCGGCTCGCAAAGGCCCTTCGACCAAGTTGGCCCACAGGGGGTAGTCGCCCAGGGCATTGCGCGCGGCAGCCAGCCACCCTTTCACGGCTTCGCGCCAGGCATCGTCGCTGTCGTATTCGCGCAATTCACCATCGCTGTTGGTAAGCCCGGACATGACGCGCGCGCGATCAACGTCCACGTTGTCGAGCCAGATTCCGTCGTAGAACCACGTTTCTTTGACGAAATTCAGGCGCTCGACGGCGAAGGATCGCCACCCAGGATCGGCGGGATTCATGACGTACGAATAGCGGCCCGCCCCAAAGTAGTCGTCCACGATGCGCGCGCCCGCGCCGTTGTGCAGGAACCACGATTCATTGGGGTGGATGTACTTGCAGAAGTCGCCTTTGTAAAAGGCAAGCTGGTTATCATACGGAGTGTAATCTTCGTCGCAGGAGGCGGAAGCATCTCGATAAGGCCCCGGCCCTTCGATGGCGTTCATGGTGACGTAAGTGTAGACCGGCCCCTTGTAGCCCGCGTCGCGCAACTCATCGCGGTACGGGATATCAGCCGGGCCGGTGAGGTGGACGTAAGAGTGATGCTCGACAAACTCTCCGGGCGTAGTGCCGTCGTCCGGCGGCTTGTGGAACCAGGCCAGGCCAAATACAGACCGCGATGGGGCTGGCTCAGTAGGCACAGGCATGCTGCCCTCGTTTGTGGGAACCGGAAGACAAACCGGCATGCCTGGTATTAGTGGAGCAGGGTCGGTGCCCTGGGCGGTGACGGACTCCTGGGCAGTGAGGGTAGCTGGACGGAACCACCCCAGCCAGAGTGCGCCAACCCCGGCCACTACAACTAATAAAAATACCAGCCCCACCACCGGTATGGCAGCAGGAAAACTACTACGCAGACGTAAACTACCACGGCGCCCCGCGTCACTATTCATGAGCTTATCTTATCCCCTCGCGTCCCACAAGGCAATAAGCCAATCGGGTGACGCCAGGCCTCCATACGTCATGTCGTCACACTCATGAGTAGCACACTATACCTAACACCATCACACCATCCATTTTCCATCGTCTATCGATTACTGACTACCGTCCATCGTCCATCGTCCATCGTCCACCGTCTAACTTCTACGTCCCCCGCCTGCGCAAGCCACCGAAATCTACTCGGCGCACACCGACCCCTACCAGGAGCAACAGGAGCGCGGGCGCGAGGAACCACGGCCAGAGCGGCTCGCGCTGAGGCGATGCGCCCTGGAGGTTGGAAGCATCGAGGGCTTGCCCAGGCTCGCGCATATAAGCGGCCCCGCCGTTGATACGCCTCAGCAGGCGGTCGTTAGTGCCGGCGTGGAGATATTCGACGCCGGTGGGCAGGCTAAAACCTATCGTTTCGCTGGCAGCCTCGGCATCCTGCACGTCCGCCCTGCGCACCAGCACCTCGTAGGCCCCCGGCTCGCCCAGCGCCACATATGCTTCGTAATAGCCCGGCGCGGTCTGCAACAGCCGGGTGCTCGTAACCACGCCCGAAGGCGACCGCACCCCCGCCGTCACGTCGGCCAGGTCCGCGAAGCTGTTGTCCGGGTTGAGGCTCTCAACCTCTATCCGAGTGACCGTAGACGGTAGACCGTTGACCGTTGACGACCCAGCATCACTACCGTCCGCCGTCCATCGTCCATCGTCCACAAGCCTCGCGCTTGGTTGCAGCAGCCTGCTGGCGGGGCTGCCCATCGTCCAGCGCACCGACTGATTCCAGAACCTGCTGAACTCCGGCCACGACAGCCAGCGCTCGCCCCAGCCCTGGCCGGCTTCCGACGTAAAAGCCAGCACCCTGCCCAACCCGTACTGCCAGTGAGCCAACAGTGGGTCGCCCGCATCGGAGATAAGGGCGGTCATCGCCTCCTCTTTGGCGCTCGTGGTGTCGTATCCGGTCAACTGGGGCATCTCCTGGGGCCGCAACCCGCGCAAGGCCGGGCTTTGGGCGGCTATGTGGGGCTGTATCTCGCCCAGCAGAGTGGCTTCTCGCGTGGCAAGGTCGATCTCCTTGAAGACGATCTGGGGCACGTTCTCCGCCTGCTCGGTAAAATAGTAACGCCCCATACCGTCACGCGCCAGCCTGATCAAGAAGTCCCTCGAAACGTCTCGCCCGATGCCTATCGTCGACAGGTGGATGTTGTCGGCGCGCAGCCCCTCCAGGAGCTGCGTGTAGTCAAAAGCTCCCTGCTCCATGCCGTCGGTCAGGAGCACGAGATGGCGGGTCGGCGCGTTTAGCTCCCGCATAGCCCGCCCGGCCTCGCTCACCGCCGCATGGATAGCGGTGGTAGTGCCGGTGGGGATCTCGCCGATGTCCTGCTTTATCCTGTCCTTGTCCGCCTCGCCCGTTATGACCTGCGGCTCCACGGCCCATTCCCACCTGTTGTCAAAGGCCAGCAACCCGATAGTATCTCCATCCCGCAGAGCATCGACCGCCAGTTGGGCCGCCTCAATAGCCATGCTGAACTTGTCTACGGTGCCGGCAGTGTCGTCGGCCAGGTAGCGCATGCTGGAAGAGCGGTCTAGCACCAGGATAAGCGCCGTCTCACCTTCCTGCGGGCGCGGGGCGGGCTGTGACGACACCGGCATCACTTCCTCGAACACGCTGTCTACATAGTCGCCCTTGCCGAAGGCCGTTGGCCCGCCAATGGCGACCAACCCACGCCCGTAGCGGCGCACGTACTCCTGGAGCGTGCGCTGCTGATCGAGCGTGAAGCTGGTAGCAGACACATCCACCATCACTACCGCGTCATATCTCTCAAGCGCATCGACGCGCGGCGTGATCGCCACCGGGAAGGCGAGGTCCACCTCTATACCCTGGTCGCGCAGGACCTCGGCCATCAGCTCGCCTTCGCGGTCGCGCTCCTGCAATACCAGCACGCGCGGGGCAGGCTTGACCACCAGTCCCGCGTATACGCTGTTGTTGCCCTGATAGGTGTCTTCCCCCTCGCCGGGTTCTATCCGCACTTCTATGCGATGGAAGCCCACCGACCCCGCCTTCTGCTCAATGGATACGCGGTTCTCGCCCGGCTGCAATAAGAGCGCCCTCGAAGAAGCAGCCTGGCCGTCCACCAGGATCTGCATCGTGGCGGTGGTAGGCGATGCGCTGTACACTCGCAGGTCGCTCAGTATCGGGTCGCCTACGCGAGCGTAGCTCTGCATCGAGATGCTTTCGGCCACCACTTCGTGCTCGCCCAGGGCGACGAGGCCCACCACCTGGAGGTCGATCCCCCGTGAGCGGAGGCGGGCCGCTTCTTCGTCCGCCGCGCCCCGCGTCTCCCACCCATCGCTCAGCAGCACCAAGCGCCGCTTCCCCTCGTCGGCAAGCAGGCTACCGGCAAGGCGCAGGCCGGCTTCCAGGTCGGTGGCGGGCTCGCCCGCCTGGGCGTCGGGGGCGTTTGGCTCCTGGCCCGCCCACGTGCCTGCCTCTATCTCCTGAGCCGTCACCAGCGCAGCCTCCGCGCCCACGGCTATGAAGCGGACCGTATCGGTAGGCTTTGCCCCCAACAACACCTCCCTGGCGTACCCGATAGACGCCGCGCGGCTGGCGGCGCTGACGCTGGGGGAGTTATCCAGCAGCATAACCATGCTGAGGCGCTGGTCGGGATGTACGAGCACAGGCTCGGCCAGGGCAATGATCATGAGGACGGCGCTCGTGCCCTGCAACAGGGTCGAAAAGTTGCGCCGCAGCCGCGACAGCGCGCGCAGGCGCAGTGCGGGCAGCAACACGATAGGCAGCACCACCGCCAGCAGGAAGAGCATTTCGGGACGCAGGAGGACGAACTCGCTCACACAGAACCTCGTTTCCAACAGTAGACGAGCCACTCGCCGGCCAGCAGCGCCAGGGCTATGCTTGCCAGGGGCAGCCAGAACTCGATATTCTTGGTATCGCCGCCGGTCCCCTCACGCGGGCTGTTCAGCTCCGGGTGGGGCCACTCGGCCTGCGGCGAGCCGTTAGGGTCATCGGCGGCGTTGACGGCGAACTGTAGCTCACTCTGTCCGCCGGTGCCGGCCACGCGATATATGCCAGGCTCGTCGGTGTCGAGGAAGAGGCCCGACGGGCCGGTGTCCACCGTGCCCCCGCCGGGGGTCCGCACGACCGAACCGGGAGCCAGCCTGAGCGGATCGCCCGGCACAACCGCCTGTGTAGCGGCGAGGGGATATAGCCAGTCGGTGATGTTAGCTATAAGCAAGGGGAAAGCGGCCAGCTTGGGGAGATTGGACTGGCGCGGGTCGAAGGTGAGGACCACCACCCGCCTGCCGTCCTGCTCGCCCGCCAGCAGGAGAGGCCCAGACGGGGAATCGACCAGCACCTCCAGCCATTCGGGGGCCTCGACCATGTTGGCGTTCGCCACCAGCAGCGCGCCCAGGTCGATGCCAGTGAGAAGAGGGTGCGCCGCCTCCAGGATCACCGGGCGAACGTCGCTGGCTTTGCCGGTCAGCCGTAGGGAGTACGCTGCCCCCACCGGAGAGGGACTCGTATCGTCCAGCGCGCTGTTAACCAGCACCAGGCCGCCCGCGGGCAGGGCGGCGGTGGGAGCGCCTTCGACCACCGTGAAGGCAAAGCCGCCCGGCGTGCTTAGCGTGGCGCTCACTGGCTCGAGGCCGTCGATCACCGATAGGGCACGCCGGTAGAGGTCTGGTTGGGCCGAGACGATGGCTACCTTGTGCAGCCCGTCGACTGGCAGGAATATAACGGCGTTGTCGTCGGCGGCCATGCCATCGCCCGGCCTGACGGAAACGGTGAAGCGCACCGTGCCGGCCGGCACCTGCCAGGTGAGGCCAACCGAGCCTCCGGGGGGTAGGGTCTGCATGCGCTCCGGCAGCGGGACCGTGTCGGCAAGCGCCTGCACGGTGATATTGGCCCCGACCTGGGATGCGTTCTCGATGCGGGCGTAGGCTATCCAGCCGGCGCGCCCATCGGGTGGCCTGCGGGCGCTGAGGACAGCGACCGCCACGTTGGCGCTGTTACCGTCCGAGCCGACCCGCACGAAATTGAGGGACATGGGCGGCAGCCCTTCTGTCGCCAGCGTACCGAACTGCCCATCCGAGATCACGGTGAGAGGGAGGGCCGAACCATCGCCCGCGCGCCGAGCGAGGCCGGCGGCCACGTCGAGCATGCTATCCATGTCTGCCAGGCCGGCGCCCGGCTTCATGTTATCGACGGCGGCCAGGAAATCGGCGCGCAGGCAACCGGCGCACGCGGTGGTGACGTTCGCCCCTACACGCAGGAGGGTGGCCCGGTCCTCGGAGGACATGTCGTCTGCCGCGCGCCTGGCCTCGTCCTTTGCCGCCTCGAAACGCGTGCGGCCCCCAGTCGAGCCGAGGAGGGTGAGCATGCTGCCCGAAGCGTCAACCGCGATCACCCGACTGCCACCGGCGGGAGCGGTGAAGGCGGGCTGGGCCAGGGCAAATCCGCCAGCCGCGAGCAGGATAGCTTGCAGGATAAGCAACAGGGAGATCGGCGGCCTGCGCAGCCTCGAAGTGGAGCGCTCTACGCGCGGGAGGGCGCGCCACAACCGCAGGCTGGGCACGGGCGTGCGCCTGCGCCTTGGTCTGAGCATGTAGACGATGATGAGGGCGGGCACGAGCGCCAGCCAGAGCGCGCCGAGCCAGTTGAGCAGGCTCATACCGTCACCCCGCGCCGCCTGAGCGTATCGAGCAGTACACGCTCGATGTCTACGTCGTTCATCACGCGCAGGTAGGTAGCGCCTTGCGACCGGCAATAGGAAGCGGTATCGGCCAGCCAGCTTTGCACGCGCCTGCCGTATTCGGCCAGCCCCTCGCGGCCCAGGTAAAGCTCCATCCGCTCGCCCGTTTCGCTATCGATAAGCTCCAGGTCGCCCAACTCGGACGGCGAGATCTCGTCGTGGCTGACGATGTGCATCACGTTCGTCTGGTAGCCCGCCGACGCCAACGCGCGCAATCCATCGCGCCAGCCGTCCAGCAGCAGATCGCTGATCACGACCGCGATCCGCCCCTGGGCGCGGCCCGCGTTCTCGCCCGCCCAGCCCGCCAGAGATGCGTCGAAACCCGACACCGAGCGAGTGCGCAACCCCTGCAACAGCCGGAACATCTCCCCCGACTCGGCCCGCCCGCGGAAACGCTGTGCGAATAGTTTTGAGTTTTGAGTTTTGAGTTTTGAGTTGTCCCCTTGCCCTTCGGTCGTCGAGCCTCCTTCGTCGTTCGTCGTCCGTCCTTCGTCCGCACCGGGTGTCGCCATGACAACCGAGTCGAGGTGCGCCAGCGCGATGTAGCCGAGGGAGGCGGCCAGCCTGCGGGCGGACATGAACTTGGAAGGGTAGCCAAAAGCCATGGAGGGGCTGGCGTCGAGCAGCAAGTAGAGGGTGGTATCATGCTCGGCCTGGGCCTGCCTCACGTGCAGGGTGCCGAGGCGCGCGTAGGCGTTCCAATCGACGCGGCGCAGATCGTCGCCCACGCTGTAGGGGCGGAAATCGGCGAACTCGATCCCTATGGTGCGCCTGTTGGCCGGGTGCTCGCCCATCAGCCCGCCGATCAGGTCATGCCCCACGCTCAACGAGATCCGGTCTAGCTTGCGCAGAAGCTCGGTGTCCACCACCAGCCCCTCATCGCCGCCGATGGCGTGAGCAACATCCGTCCTGCCTCCAAGAGACCGGAACCAACGAGCAATGGACGAAGGACGAAGGACGAAGGACGAAGGGCGACGACCTACCTCTGATCCCACTCCTTCGTCGTCCGTCCTTCGTCCTTCGTCTTTAATCAAACTCACGTTTTTACCTCTTCCAGGATTGTGTTGAGCACGGCATCGGCGTCTACGCTCTGTAACTGGGCCTCTCCGTTGAGCACGATGCGATGCCGCAGGGCGGGGAGGACCACGCGCCGCAAATCGTCGTAGGAGACGTTGTAGCGGCCCGCCATGATCGCGTTCACCTTGCCCGCCAGCACGAGGGCCTGGATGGCGCGCGGGCTGGCCCCGTAGCGCACCATCCGCCTGGCTATGGCTGCGCCCACATCGCCTTCGGGGTGGGTCGCCATGACCAGGCGGGCCGCGTAGTCCAGCACAGGCTCGGCTACCGGCACGTCGCGCACGAGCGCCTGCAAATCCCTCAACTGTTCGCCATTCATAACCATGCGCGCGCGGCGCCCAGCCCTGCCGGTGGTGCGGCGAGCGATCTCTTTCAACTCGTCGGGTGTGGGATAACCGACTATCAGCTTGAAGAAGAAGCGGTCCAACTGGGCCTCGGGTAGAGGATAGGTCCCTTGCAGGTCAATAGGGTTCTGAGTGGCGAGCACGAAGAAAGGCTGGGGGAGCCGGTGGGTGTCGCGCCCGATGGTAACCGAATACTCTTGCATCGCCTCCAGCATCGCCGACTGAGTGCGCGGAGTGGCGCGGTTGATCTCGTCGGCCAGGATGAGGTGGGCGAAGATCGGGCCAGGCTGGAAAGCGAACCCGCGCCCTTCGTTCCCGTCAACGATGATGTCAGTGCCCACGATGTCGGCGGGCAGCAAGTCGGGCGTGAATTGTATACGGCTGTAGCTC
>JBAURA010000014.1:0-4256 GCA_049580985.1 Chloroflexia bacterium | reverse complement strand
GTGCGGAATGTCTAGAGCTAAGCACTCCACATTCCGCACTCCGCATTCCGCATTGAATAATCTCGTGTTAAGTCGTACAATCCTGTACAACCCCATTCCCTTCAGGGCCACGTGAAAGGAGGACAACGGTGCGCTTCATCCTCCGCCGTCTAGGCTTCTATCTTGTCGCCGCCTGGGCCTCGCTCACCATCAACTTCTTCCTGCCACGCCTGCTCCCCGGCGATCCGGCTACGGCCATATTCGCGGGTGCGCGCGGCCAGCTGCGACCTGAGCAGATGGACCAGTTGCGCGCGGCCCTGGGTTTGAGCAATGAGCCGCTCATCAACCAGTACTTTACCTACCTTTCGCGTGTCTTGCAGGGTGACTTTGGGATCTCCTTCTCGTCATTCCCCGCGCCGGTAACTACCGTGATCGGCACGGCGCTAATCTGGACGTTGCTGCTGGGGGGCATCGCGCTCATCTTCAGCTTCGTCCTGGGCAATTTGCTCGGCGTGTTCGGCTCGTGGCGGCGCGGCGGGATCGTGGATAGCACTCTGCCTCCCATGCTGATCTTCATCGGCGCATTTCCTCCGTTCTTCCTCGCGCTCTCGGCGCTCTACTTCCTGGGTTTCCAGATGGGCTGGTTTCCGTTGCGCCACGCATACAGCGACGCACTTTCCCCGGCTTTTACGGGCGATTTCATTGGCAGCGTGGCCCAGCACCTCCTGCTCCCGGCATTGACCATAACCGTGGTGTCGATGGGTGGGTGGGTGCTTGGTATGCGCAATACGATGATCGGCGTGCTGGCCGAAGACTATGTGACGATGGCCGAAGCGAAGGGCCTGTCGCAACGCGAGATCATGTTCAAGTACGCTGCCCGTAATGCTCTCCTCCCAAGCATCACGGCCTTTGGTATGGCGCTCGGCTTTATTCTTAGTGGACAGATCCTGATCGAGTATATCTTCTCGTATCCAGGGCTGGGCTACTTGCTGGTCAAGTCGGTATCCAACCTTGACTACCCACTGATGCAAGGGCTGTTCTTGATGATCACGCTCGCTGTATTGGGGGCAAACTTCATAGTGGACCTGTTCTATACCAGGCTGGACCCGCGCGTGCGGACAGGATGATGTGATTTTAGATCTTGGATTGATTAGTGAGGACTACAATCCGAAATCTAAAATCCAAAATGCTTACTGGGGAGTTTTGGGATGAAGACTGAAGAACGCAAGCTTATCGAGATAGAGGTTGTTCCTGGCGGACAGGTGACGGCTGTACCTACTGTCCTGCCTACGGGACGGCAGAGATTGGTGTGGATTCGCACCCTCCTGCACAATCGCAAGGCGTTGTTCGGTTTGATCATCGTGGTCTTCTTCGTGTTGATAGCTATCTTTGCGCCCCTGGTCGCTCCGGGCGATCCGAGCAAGTTCGTGGCGCGGCCCCACCTTGCGCCGTCCGCCGAGCACTGGTTCGGCACCGAGGGCCACGGCAAAGACGTATTCACCCAGACCGTGTGGGGCGCGCGCATATCGCTCTTCGTGGGGTTCGCCACGGGGTTACTGACCACGCTGGTGGGCATGGTGGTCGGAATGACGGCGGGTTTCTTCAGGGGTAAGGTGGACGATGTCCTGACCCTTTTGATGAATCTCTTCCTGGTCATCCCCGGCCTGCCCTTGTTGGTTGTGATAGCCGCATACTTGCGCCCCGGCCTCTGGGTGATTATCCTGGCGCTGGCTTTTACGGGGTGGGCGTGGCCCGCCCGTATCATGCGCTCGCAGACCCTCTCATTGCGCGAAAAAGACTTCGTATCCGCCGCTACAGTCAGCGGCGAGAGCAACACCCGCATCATCTTCCTCGGCATATTGCCCAACATGGCCTCGATCATCGCCGGCAGCATGATCGGCTCGGTGAACTACGCTATCGCCACCGAAGCCGCGTTGAGCGTGATAGGCTTGACCAACGTAAGCAACGTAAGCTGGGGCACGAACCTGTATTGGGCGCAGAACAACGCCGGGCTCCTGGTCGGGGCCTGGTGGACCTTCCTGCCGTCGGGATTGTGCATCGCGGTGGTCGCCTTCGGCCTCTCGCTCCTCAACTACGGCATGGATGAAGTAACCAACCCGCGCTTGCGCGCTGAAAGGGATGTCAATAATGTCCTCAAGGACCGCACCCTCCGTACGCTCCGAAACGTACGCGCAACCCCAGTCCTCCGGCGCCAGCACTGAGTCATTCCCCAGCGCACCTCTGCTTGAGATCCGCGACCTGTTCGTTGAGTACGTAACGCCTCGCGGCCCCGTGCGCGCGGTGGATGGGGTGTCGTTCTCCATCGCGCCCGGCGAGGTGTTCGGGTTAGCGGGCGAGTCGGGCAGCGGCAAATCGACCATCGCGCACGCGGTCCTGCGTCTGCTCCACCCCCCGGCTGTGATCACGGGCGGCACCATCCTGTTCAACGGCGAGGACGTGCTGGAGATGAGCATGGACAGGCTGGAAGCCTTCCGCTGGAGCGACGTGTCGATGGTCTTCCAGAGCGCCATGAACTCGCTCAACCCGGTCATGAAGATCGGCGACCAGATAGCCGACGTGCTGGTGCGGCACAACAAGTTCGGCAAGCGGGCGGCCAGGGATCGCGCCGCCGATCTACTCAGCATAGTCGGCATCGACCGGCACCGGCTCGATTCCTACCCGCACCAGCTTTCGGGCGGCATGCGCCAGCGCGCCGTGATCGCTATAGCGCTGGCCCTCGAGCCTCCCATTATGATCATGGACGAGCCGACTACCGCCCTCGACGTAGTGGTGCAGAAGGATATTATGCAGCAGATCGAGCAACTCAAGGAAAAGATGGGCTTCTCGATCCTCTTCATCACGCACGACCTATCGCTTATGGTGGAGTTCTCCACACGCATCGCCATTATGTACGCCGGTGAGATCGTGGAGCTTGCCCCGGCGCGCGATCTATTTGAAGATCCTCTGCACCCTTACACCCAGGGCTTGATGAACTCGTTCCCTTCGCTGACCGGCCCCAGGCGCAAGCTGACCGGCATCCCAGGCGCGCCGCCCGACATGGTCGCGCCTCCATCCGGCTGCCGCTTCCACCCGCGCTGCGAAAAGTGCCTGCCTATGCATACGCGAGTCGTGCCGAAGCTGCGCGAGATCAAGAAGGACCACTGGGTAGCGTGCCATCTATATGAGGAAGACCCCGATGTGCGGTGGAGGCGAACATGAACGTGACTGACTACGATCGAAGGACACAAGATGGCCGCCTGGGACATGGCGACACTGTGCTTGAGGTGCGGCATTTGACCAAGCACTTTCCCATCGGCAACGCGTTGCGGCCCCACCACGTGCACGCGCTGAACGACGTGTCGTTTACGATCAGGCGAGGCAAGGTGATAGCATTGGTGGGAGAATCCGGCAGCGGTAAGTCTACCACCGCACGCCTCATCGCGCGCCTGATGCCGCCGACCAGGGGCGAAATTCTCTTCAAAGGTCGGAACGTGCTCAAGACCGAGCCTATCAGGGCGTCCCTGAGCTATCGCAACGACGTACAGATGATCTTCCAGGACCCGTTCGGTTCGCTCAACCCCGTGCACACTATCGGCTATCACCTGGAGCGCCCGCTCCTGATCCACAAGGTGGTGAAGCGCAATGAGTTAGAGCCGCGCATACACCAGCTGCTGTCAACAGTGGGCCTCAACCCGCCGGACCACATGGCGAAAAAGTACCCGCACCAGCTTTCCGGCGGGCAGAGACAGCGCGTGGCGGTGGCTCGCGCGCTGGCGGTGAACCCCGAGATCATACTGGCCGACGAGCCTATCTCCATGCTCGACGTGTCGATCCGCATGGGCATACTCAATCTGATGGAGAGGCTCAAGGAGGAGATGGGTATCGGCTACCTGTACATCACGCATGACATCGCCAGCGCGCGCTACATCGGCGACCAGACGATGGTGATGTACGCGGGGCACATAGTGGAGGGGGCCGACAGCGACGAGCTTATGCAGAACCCGGCGCACCCATATACGAAGCTGCTCC
This sequence comes from Chloroflexia bacterium, assembly GCA_049580985.1. Classification (GTDB taxonomy): domain Bacteria; phylum Chloroflexota; class Chloroflexia; order QHBQ01; family JADMIH01; genus JADMIH01. The sequence goes on along the minus strand of JBAURA010000014.1, from coordinate 248 downwards.
TGTCGGCAGTGCCCAACCCGCACGCGGGCCTGATGACCCGCACGATCGAGGCTCGCGGCGAGGTGCCCACCCTGGTTGACCCGCCGCCTGGCTGCCCCTTCGCGGCGCGCTGCCCGCACGTTATGGATATCTGCCGGAAGGTGATGCCCGGCCCCGAGCCGGTCGCCGGCAACCACTGGGTGCGTTGCCATCTATTCGGGCCGGGCGCGAACCCATCTCCCCAGCCTGGGCAGAGCTGAGCCTTATGT
>JBAURA010000013.1:0-13633 GCA_049580985.1 Chloroflexia bacterium | reverse complement strand
ACGCCTGAGAGAAGCCGAATCTCGCTCGAACGGATTCTTCGCTTCGCTCAGAATGACAAATCGAACCTGAGTAGTTATGTGCCACTTTTTCGTTGGTAATGTACTCAGGATGACAAGAGCAACTTGGTGCTTCATTCTGATACATTTTAGTTAGGGAGGTATTTGGCGCCGGGCCAGGTTCTGGTGTCCCTAACGGGCTTGAGGTTGGGTGTGGGAGGGGTGGGGGCTAGCCGCGTGCGGCTACGACCAGGCCGGCACACACTATGGCAACGCCCAGCCAGCGGGCTATTGGGACGCTTTCGCGGAAGACGAGGCCGGAAAGGGCGAGGACGAGGACTATAGCCAGCGCCATGAAGGGGTAGGCAAAGCTGATGTCGCTGACCGATACAGCGGCGGTCCAGCAGAGGGCAGCTATCACGGCAGAGGCTAGGCCCAATACGACTTTGAGATTGGTGAGTGAGTGGAACATGAAGCTCCACGCCTCGTCGAGGCGGGCGGGGAGGGAGCCGACCTCTATCGTGCCGGCTTTCACAAGTAGCTGGCCGGCCACGGTGAAAGCAATGGTGGCGGCGATCATCATGTAGCTCATATTTCTGTGTTTCCTCGCGTATCCGCCTATCAAGATGCGAACTCCTTGATGACGCGGACGACGTGGGCCTGGTCTATCTCGGTGAGCACGTTGTAGAAGGGGAGGCGCAGGAGGCGGTCGCTTACGTCTTCGGTCACGGGGCAATCGCCTTCTTTGCCGCCGTAGCGGGTGCCCATGCCGGAGAGGTGGAGGGGCAGATAGTGGAACACGGCCAGGATGCCATGCGACTTCAGGTGGGAGATGAGCGCCTGCCGTGATTCGAGGGAGGGCATGAGGAGGTAGTACATGTGGTAGGGCTGGTCGCAGTGGGCAGGGACTATGGGGAGGCGTATGCCGAGGCCGGCGGCCCAGTCGTGGAGGTGGGTGTGGTAGTATTCCCAGATGCGACGGCGCCTGGCCTGGATCTGCTCTCGCGCCTCTAATTGGGCGTAGAGGAAGGCGGCGAGCATGTCGGAGGGGAGGTAGCTGGAACCGATGTCTACCCAGGTGTACTTGTCCACCTGGCCCCGGAAGAAGCGGTTGCGGTTGGTGCCCTTCTCGCGGATGATCTCGGCGCGCTCGACGTAGAGGGGGTCGTTGACCAGGAGGGCGCCGCCCTCGCCGCAGGTGAAGTTCTTGGTCTCGTGGAAGCTCTGGGTGGCGAGGCTGCCGAAGGTGCCGAGGTAGCGGCCTTTGTATTTGCCGAAGAGGCCGTGCGCGTTGTCTTCTACGACGGCCAGGCCGTGCCTGTTGGCTATATCGAGTATGGCGTCCATTTCGCAGCCTACGCCGGCGTAGTGCACGGGCACGATGGCCCTGGTGCGCGGGGTGACGAGGCTTTCGAGGCGGGTCTCGTCTATGTTGAGGGTGTCGGGGCGGATGTCGGCGAAGACGGGGTGCGCGCCGCGCAGGATGAAGGCGTTGATGGTGGAGACAAAGGTGAAGGAGGGGACGATCACTTCATCGCCCGGCCGGATGTCGAGGAGGAGGGCGGCCATCTCGATGGCGTGGGTGCAGGAGGTGGTGAGGAGGGTTTTGGGCACCCCCAGGCTCTGCTCTAGAAGGGCATGGCACCGTTTTGTGTAGGGGCCGTCGCCGGAGGTGTGGCCGAGCTTGATGGAGTCGAGGATGTAGGGGATTTCGTTGCCTTCGAGGGAGGGCCGGTTGAAGGGTATCGCTACCGTGGAGGTGGGCGCGCTTGCCGCGCTTATTATGTTCTGTATAGTGGGGGCTTGTGTCGTCAGCATGGCTCGATTTCACTTTCATAAGTGGTTGGCTCGTCGAGCCATAGATGGTACCAGATGTCCATAGAGGAGAGCAGAAAACCGGCGCGTTGATAGAGACGCTGCGCGGCAATGTTCCTTCCCTGCGTTACTACCGATATTGTGCGCACATCCCTGGTAGCGAACCAGCTTGTGGCGGCCTCTACCAGTCGTGTGCCTATGCCTTTAGCCTGGACAAGCCCGGATACGCCCACCAGGCCTATTTGCCCCTGGCCCTCGTTTTGCAGGTGGCATGTTATATATCCAACAGGCACGTCCTGCATATGAGCGACCAATACCGCGTCGGCGTAGCCGGAGCAGCTTTTCTCGATCCAGGTTTCGTAGAGGCGGTCGCATAAATGTCGTGGGAAGCGGGGGTCGTTGTAGAAGCGGCTGTCCGTGTAGCCGGTGCGAGCGATGGCGCGTAACGCCGGAACGTCGGCGGGCTGCGCCAATCTGATGGCGGGGTCAGGCCCGGTTATGACCGCGCTTTCGGGGCGTAGCTTCTTTTCGTATGTGGCGCGTGTGTCTACAAAGTGGAAGTTTGCTGCTTCGGCCAGCCTGATGGTAGCCGGATCTTTGCTACCGGCGAGGAAATAGAGGCATTCCACTTCGCTTGCCCGGCACCATGACAGGGCGGCGGCGAGCCGGGCCTGGGTAAGGTGCTCACCATTCAGCCGCGCGATTTTGAAGCCAAAGAAAGCAGAGTCCCAGTCGAGGACCTGGCATGCGCTATCTACGGCTGGAGCGGTAAGGGTTGGCATTACTGGATCCGCGCGGGAGTTTGGGCGGGTTGATCCAATTCGTGCGTGATGCGCCTCATTTGCCGAGAGAGATCTAATTCTCCCGTCGTAAGTGGCTGAACTCGGTGGACCGGTATATGCAACATAGAGTCTCTTACCGTATAAGTGGGGCGATCCATCGAACGGAAGTGCATGCGCGCCAGGTACTCACCGATAATGCCGAGGGCGAACATTTGCGCGCCCGAAAAGATGGCGATTATGGAGGCCAGGAAGGGGAAGCCGGGTACGCTGCCGCCCTCCATTGCGTAGCGGCCTATGACGTAGAGGAAGACCAGGATGCCGAAAAAGGTGAGGGCAAATCCTACGACGCTGGCGAGCTGGAGGGGTAGGACGCTGAAGCCGGTCATCATGTTGAGGGCGTGGGTGATGAGCTTGCGCAGGGTGTAGTTCGATTTTCCTACGCGGCGAACGTCGTGGCTGACCGGTACGGCGGCGAAGCGCGTGGTGCCCCAGGTGAGAAGCACGTCAATCGAGACGAAAGGACTGCGGTAGGAGGCGAAAGAGTCGCGTACCTGGGTGCGGAAGGCACGGTAGGTAGAGACGTTGCGAGCTATCTCGGCGCCCATGGCACTTTGCAGCGCCATCTTGGTGATCCTGGAAGCGAGATCGCGCAATAAGCCATGCCGCTCTTTTTGGGGGGTGCCGTACACTACGTCGTAGCCCTCGGCCAGCTTATCCAGCAGCTTGGGGACCTCTTCAGGGGGGTTCTGAAGGTCGTCGTCCATGGTAACGATAATGTCGTAGCTGGCGGCGCGGATGCCGCACAGGAGGGCGTTGTGCTGGCCGTAGTTACGCATGAGGTTGATGCCGCGCACCCAGTCGTAGGCGCCTGCCAAACGGCAGATTACGTCCCAGGTGTTGTCGCGGCTGGCGTCGTTGACGAGGATCAGCTCGCGCCGATCAGGATTGATATTCAGTTGATCCCACAGAGCGGCAATGCGCGCCACCAGGTCGGGCAGGATCGGGGCGCTGTTGTAGGCAGGCACCACGATTGAGAGTTCTGGATAGTGTTTTTCTGTCATGCGGAAGCTCCTCGGTGAGACCTGGCGATACCTGGGACTACGACCCTGGATATGGCTCGTCTCTGAGGAAATTGTACTTGACGGGGTTCTTGGAAAGATAGGCTGGAGAGTAGTACTTTGCGCCTAAGAGGGGTATAGGTAAATTTGGTTGGGGGTGGGGGATTGGGGATTGGGGATTGGGGATTGGGGATTGGGGATTGGGGATTAAGGGATTAAGGGATTAAGGGATTAAGGGATTAAGGGATTGGGGGTTAGGTAGTGGGGGGTGGGGGCTACCAGATTAGTTGGGTGTAGGCGGCGACCATGTAGATTCCCGTGAGGTTGAGGACCGCGAGCGCGAGCAAGGGGAGGCTGGTGAGCAGGGTGGATATGCGGCTGCGGCGCGTGAGGACGTAGAGGCCGCCTGTGAAGAGGAGGGCGTAGGGTAGGAGCAGCAGGAAGGTGTGGCGTGCCTGGGGCTGGAAGTTGAAGGTGAGGCTGTAGTTAATGTAGTTGTAGATGACGGCGGCGGCCACGAGCATGATAACGGCGAAGAATTGCCGGATGTAGGTGGGTATCGGGCCAGCGGGTGCGGGACTGTCCTGTGTGGGTTGGGGGATAGTCTTGTGCGCTTGCGCCGAGCGAAGCAAGGCCCGCGCGGTGACGAAGATTGTCAGGGCTGCCAGCAGGGCGAATAGACCTGACATGATGCCGTACACGGCATGCGGGTAGAGGACATCCAGCCAGCCGTAGCGGCCAATGAAGGTTTCCCAGGTCCAGTTGATGAAGATGGTGCGGACGCCGGGGTCGCTCATATCGAAGAGGGGGAGCCTGGCCCCGTTGTAGAGACGGGCGTTGCCCAGCCCCAGGAGGTCGTTGTACACGAGCAGGTTGCGCACCAGGTACCAGCCGTAAATCAAGAGCAAGGCGGCACCAGACCCGATGGACATGCGCAGGGCACGCAGTATGCGCCGACGCCACAGGAGGGCAGGGGAGTCTGCCGTGCGTGAGGCGTTGGGCGGCTGTTGGAAGGCTCGGAAGAGGATCACGAGGGCGAGGCCGGGGAGGAGGGCGGTGGCGGTGAGCTTGGCGAGCAGACCGAGGCCGAGCACAGCGCCTGCTTTCCACATCCAGGGGTCGAAATCGGGGTGGCGCAGAGCGCGGACCCAGAGGTAGAAGGAGGCGGCCCCGGCCAGGATGACGGCGTTGTCGTTAGATAGGGAGGCGCGCAGGAAGCTGAACTGGGGCAGAAGGACCAGCAGACCGGATGCCAGCAGTGCGAACCGTGGCTGGGTGGGAAATAGCTCGCGGATTGTGGCCCAGCAGAAGAAGACGATGGCGACGCCCAGGAGGACGGATACCAGCCTGCCTATATAGAAGACGAGGGGAGGGTCGGGTGGGGTGAAGGCGGAGGCAAGGGCGACCAATCCGTAGTAGAGGGGAGGTTGGATGGACTGGTTTGGCTCCAGCTTGTAGGATTGGGTTATGCCCTGGCTGATGGCGTAGTCCCAGGATGGCTGGTCTATGTAGGTATCTACTATGGAGCCTTTAGGGCGTACGCTCATATCGTAGTGCACTTCGGGGAGGCCGTAGCCTTTACGCATTTGCATGACGGCTTGCAGGTGCATAGGCTCGTCGGGGGCATTGAAGGGCTTGATCGCGAAGGCCCAGGCTATGCCCAGTACGAAGGTGACGACCGAGAGCGCAAACCCACCATAGCGGGCCAACAATGCCACGCGGTCTTTGACAAGTGGAAATGTGCCTGTGGAAACGGTTGTGCCTGGTGACGTTAGCAAATGGGCGCTCCTGATCCAGTCGTAGAAGGTGTGGGCGCTTACCCTACGTATACGCCGTTAAAATGCACTGCATACCACCATACGCCACATACGACATGTACGATAAAGAGCAGGGCAACTACGGCGGGCTTGATATTCATACGTGCAGGTGGTGACGTAACGGTTGAGGATGCGGCTGAATCCGCGCCGAGTGGGAAGTATTTGAGAAGCATGAATCTGACTGTGAACACAAAGACGATATAGAGGGCTATTTGTGCGCACCACAGGAAGTTGCCGTCGGTGGCTCGCTCTCCGGTCTCCGCGAGGAGGTAGGAGTAGGCAGCGCCTACCCAGAAGAGCAGCCAGGCAAGGCGTAGCGCCCGGTCATGTAGCACTTCCTTGAGGTACAAGAGAGCTACAACAGCCGGGAAGGCTATGGACATGACGAAGCGTATGACGCCATCCCCGAATGTGGCAACATAGTGGCCGAAGACAAGAAATGGAGCAAATATAATGGATGATTGGCTCTGGAACTCAGGGTCTGAATAGGTGAAAGTGTATTGCCAAAGCAGCACGCATATGGATGGCAAAACGATACCGGCGAAAAGGAGCGGGTAGTCAAAACGCGCTTTCCGCACCAGGCATACGGCAACGTAGATACCGATGGAAGGTAATAAACAGAGTGTGAAACTCGGCTTGGCGAGGGCCGACAGCACAGCCAACAGGGCTACCGCCGCGATTATGAGCCAGCGACGAGCACCATACGCTACGGGAGCGCCTTGTCTTTGTGCTAATCGTTGAGAGGGCTTTTGCAATGCAGCGCCATGAAATACCAGTAGCATTACAATAAAGAGCGCGAGAGCCAACGGCTTTGCCAGTGTTATCGTGGGGTTGTGGTACACATTGGTGGCAATGTAACCCTTGTACAACTCGTGAGGCGTCAAGAGGGTTACGGGGGCCAGCATCATGAGACAGAGCGTAAGGAGCGCTGCTACACCACTCCGGGTGACTTTACTATGCAAGATCAGCCTTTGCACCCCGCCGGCAACGTAACCACCCTTTTGTTTGGTTGTAGCCGCAACGTGCTCTAACGATCTATAGAGGAGGAAGCAAGTAAGCAGGCCCAGCAACGTATAAAAGCAGGTATCCACTATGATGGTAGCTGATATGTAATCGCCACCGGTTACAAAGAGCGCCGCTGTCGCTGTTAGCAGGTGAAAAAGAAAGTGAGGGACCTCTATGCTGCCCGTTCCACCTAGCTGGCGAGCTATGTCAATATGGACAGTATAGTCATGGGCTATTGGAACTTGCTTTATGAGTAGAAAAACCTCTATAAGCCCAACAGCACACAATAGGAGTAAGGCTATGGAAATTACAGCGAGGTTATTCCGTAGTACCTGTACGATACGGTAGCTGTACTCTGTTGACGTATTGCTGTTGGGAACGGTTACGGCTCTGAACCGCATACTACTCTCCTATGCTCTCATACGGTCAGGGAACACTGGGATCTTTTTAGCGTCCTTCCTGGATTGTCGATCCTATAGTAATGGGAAGGGGTTGTGACAGGGAACGGCAGGGCTTAGTACTTTAGGCCCAATGCAAAAAAGATAAGTGGGGCAATCCCACTTATCTTTGTGCTGGTCAACCAGGGGCGGGCAGGTTGGGGTGTTAGTCGAGGTAGCCGCGGAGCTTACTGGCGCCGTAGCGGGCGTAGCGGAGCTTGCGGAGGATGCGGGTCTCGATCTGGCGAATCCGCTCGCGGGTGATGCCGAACTCTTTGGCGACCTCTTCGAGGGTGCGGGGGCGGTCGTCGGTGAGGCCGTAGCGCATCTGGAGGATCTGGCGCTCGCGGTCGGTAAGCTTGCGGAGGATGTCGTCCACCTGCTCTTTGAGCATCTGGCGGGAGGCTTCTTCCTCGGGGCCGCCGGTGCGCTCGTCCTCTATGAAGTCGCCGAGGAAGCTGTCCTCGCCCTCTTCCATGGGGGCATCGAGGGAGGCGGGGTGGCGGGCCATGTCGAGGATCTTGCGAACACGGATGGCGTCCATGTTGAGGGCCTGCCCAAGCTCTTCCTCGGTCGGCTCGCGCAGGAGCTTCTGCTGTAGCTCGTGGGCGGCGCGGCGCAGGCGGGTGACCATCTCGGTGACGTGGACGGGGAGGCGGATAGTGCGGCTCTGGTCGGAGATGGCGCGGGTGATGGCCTGGCGTATCCACCAGGTGGCGTAGGTCGAGAACTTGAAGCCTTTGTGGTGGTCGAACTTGTCGGCGGCTTTCATCAAGCCGATGTTGCCTTCCTGGATCAGGTCGAGGAGGGAGAGACCACGCCCGATGTAGCGGCGGGCAATGCTGACTACAAGGCGGAGGTTGGCCTGCACCAACTGCTGCTTGGCGCGCGTCCCTTCGGCGGAGATAAGCTCGCAGCGCTTGCGCTCTTCCATGTACTCCTGCTCGGTGACGAGTCCGTATTGGCGATTGCCCTCTAGCGACTCCATATCTTCGCGGGCTTTGCGGCCCAGGGTCATCTTCTCGGCGAGGGCGCTTTCGTCGGGGGACTTGAGGAGGGCGGTGCGCCCGATCTCGCGAAGGTAGATGCGCACGGGGTCGTCAACCGATACGCTCTCCATGCTGAGGACGCGGTCTATGAAGCGTTCAAGCTCTTCGGGTTGCTCGACTTCGACCACCTCTACCTCGGTGGCGGCGCGGGCAAGCTCGGCGGCGTCAGGCTCGCCTTCTTCTAGGTCTTCCGTGGCTTCTACTTCGACCTCGAGGATCTCCACCTCTATTACGGCTTCAAGGAGAGCAACAGGCTCTATAGGCGTGCCGCGCCCGTTGCGCTTGGCGTTTGAGGGGCGATCGAGCTTGGAGGGGATGACTTCTTCGTCGTTGAGGCCGAGGGTATCGTAAGCCTCGTCGATTACGTCTACGATAGTGTCACTGCCGCGCATATTGCCTCTGTAGCGGGTATCACCCAGGTCGAAGCGTTCGGCGCTATCGAGGTCGTCAACGGTGGAAAAATCGCGGTCGCCTGCGCGGCCCACATCGATGCCCGACTCGTAGACGGAGGGGTCATCTTCGAGGAGGTTGAGCGATTGTACGTCGCCCGAGGAGCGCCTACGGCGCGCGGACGTATGGGCGGAGCCATTGAGGGATTCGGAGACGCCGGCGTTGTCATCGGGCAAAGCGGTATGCGCGAGCGAATTGCTCGCGGCGTTGGTTGCCCTACGGCTCTCCTGGTTATCTTCGGGTGGGTCGTCGTTGTGGCGGGTCGTGGACTTGGGCATTTTTCCTTGCTACCTCTTTATTCCACTTCTATGTGATTACGGACCTTCTCCTGGGGCGGGCCCTGGGTGGCGCTATCTATGTTGCGCCAGAGGCTGTAGACCGCGAGCATCGTTTCCCTACCGGCGGCCTTGAAATGGCGTATGCTTTCGTCGGGCAGGACAGCGCCCAGTACCTGCGCGGGGAAACCGAGCATGGCTTTCAAGGTGGTCTCTACTTCGCCTGCCCAGTCTATGTAATTCGTACCGCCGGAGGGGTTTTTGCCGCTCGTGCCGCCCGCGCCTGGGGTGCCGGAAGTCTGCCCTGACATACCGGACGTTGGGGCAGGCTCGGCCTCAACCTCGGCGTGCATGTGCCGATCATTTTCGTCCATGTTGCGTGCCTCCCTCTTGGTTTATCATGATACCATTGTCAAGCACGTTTGTCCAATTTTCAAGTGCAAACTGCGTCCGGGGAAATGGCGCAAGAAAAACGACACCAGGGGGCATCCTAAGCGGGATGCCCCCTGGTGTCGTTTTTGATTGGGTAGGCGAAGGCTCTAGTCTATTCGTGCTGCCGGGAGTGGAGTGGAAGGACCAGGAACCTTAGCAGCTGGGGATGAAGGTGTACTCCAGGATGAGGTTTTGATACTCGGAATTGGTTGTATGATAGTACTCCCCTACCGCCCACATCCGCCCGCCTCCACAGGCTGATGAGCCTGGCTTTACGGATACGCTGTGCAGGCGGTTGTGGCTTGTGCCTACGTTGGGTGTCGATATTCCAATCCACTCGTCCCCATCCCAGTACTCGCTCAATGTCTGGTGTGGTGAGTTGTAGGTAGTGCCTACGGCCCAGAAGCTGGTGCCGAAGCTGTAGTCTACCGACGCCAAGTGGTCTGTGTGGGTGGGGTAGGCGCTGGGGTAGATCGTCCAGCCTTCCTCCAACCTCATGGTAAGAGCATGCCCACTCACTGTGCCATACTCAAAGGCCCCTACAGCCCAGGTGTCTCCATTCGCTACAGTCTTCACTCCTAGCAGCCTGTTGTCACCGTCCTCATTCGGGCTTTCGGCAAGCTCCCAATCGTCGCCCGCGAGATCCCGATAGATTGTGAGGGTCTGGTAGTCGTGGTTCTCGTCTATGTAGGTCCCTACAGCCCAAACCTGTTCTTCTGAGACTGAGACCGAGTAGAGCGCTGCATAGTCTGCGTTTTGCGGAAGTGGCACTTCTACTTCTTCCCAGGAAGTACCATCCCACTGCAAGAGCCAGGGAAGAGGAGACCCAACATAACTGAAACCTACGGCCCAGGCATTGTTTTCATCGAGGGTGGCTACGCCCCGCAAAGTGTTGTTGGCGGCTAGTCTGTAGGGGCTGGGAACGACATCCCACTGGTATCCGGTGGGGGTCTCGGTATTGCTGGTGCGGCGCAGGATGAGGGTACGCGGGTATTGGGTGGAAGCCAGGTAAGTGCCATTGCCCACTGCCCACGCATCTGTCTCCGAGGCTGCCGACACAGCATGCAGCTGGTTCTCGTAGAAGCCTAAGTTGTCGCTCCCCTCCTGGCTCCAATCTGAGCCATCCCACAGCAGAACCGAGGTATCGTAGCCTGAGCTGCTATTGTTATGGAAGCCGACCGCGAAGGCGGTATCCGAGTCTACAGTGCTTACCCCGCGCAGGAAGTTGTTGGCGGAGCCGAGGTTGGGGCTGGTGACTACGGACCACGCATCATTACCTGCCAGGGCGGGAGCGGGTGTGCCACCTGCCCAGGCGAAGGCGAATAGGGAGCCGACCAACGCCACGGCTGCCATCCACGTTGAAAATAAAAGCTTCTTCTTTCTCACCTGCTTGTCCTTTCTCTGCTCCTCATAAGCACGATAGAACCAACGGCATAGATTACATGACTACATGCCACCGGGAGTAGTAGGGGTGTAGCATGCAGTCTGTAGTTAGCCCCATGATTGTAGATCTATACGTATGGCATGGTCAATGGGCTATTGGTACTAAGATATTGCATTTAGGACGCACCTGGGTTAGTATTGGAGAACACCAGGCGACCATGATAACGATCTTGATAAGGTGGGGATGATATATGAGGCCAGGGAAGGCTCGAACGATAGTACGCCTGGCGCCGGTCCTTACCGCTTGCCTCTTTGTAAGCGCGTTTGGCGCATTCTTCTTCATGCGCTTGACCGCCGCCCGGCCCGCGTTAGCTGAAAATCTCTACGCGCAGCATGATACTCGTGGGTACGAGCCTGCCGGAATAGAGATGCAGCCGCCCTCAGGAGATTGCGGCCCTGCCTGGCGGTTAGTGGATGGCCTCAATCCCGATCCAAGTTTGAATATATTAGGCGACGTTGACGCGACCTCATCTACCGATGTGTGGGCTGTTGGATACCATGCCAACGGCAGCGATCCTCCTGCCCCTATAATCGAGCATTGGGCCGGTAGTGCGTGGGAGCTATCTCCTGGCGCTGTTCTTACTTACAGCGTGGCTACTGGCGTATCGTCACTAGCGCCAAATGACGTGTGGGTGGTAGGAACCAATTTGAGTGTTGGACCGGACAGAGGGTTGATGCAGCACTGGGACGGCGCAAGCTGGAGCATCACGCCCAATCCCTACATTGGCTCCAGTGAAGGGTTGTTCGCCATAAAGGCCGTTTCTCATGACGACGTGTGGGCTGTTGGCTATTACAATAATGCCGGACGTAAGACGCTGATAGAGCATTGGGGTGGGGCCAGCTGGAGTATCGTGCCCAGTCCGAACGTAGAGGGGCATGGCAATCAACTGAAGGATGTAGCAGGTATCTCTGAAGGTGATGCGTGGGCTGTTGGCTACTATTACGACGGTCAGACAAACAAAGAATATCCACTGGCAGTACATTGGGATGGTATAAGTTGGAGCATGAGCCAGGTCCCGGCGATTGAAGGCGCTCTATTTGGCGTGGACGCCGGAGCCGCGAGCGACGTATGGGCTGTGGGCCGTTCTAATGGCTTACCTCTCTTCTTGCATTGGGATGGGACCGCCTGGACGCACGTTAGCAGCCCTATTCCAGGTGATGGGTATAACGTCTTGTACGATGTGACGGTTGTCTCGTCCACCGACGCCTGGGCCGTCGGTTATTACTTCAAAGAGGATGACAGCCGCTATGATCTCACATTGACTATGCACTGGGATGGCACGGAGTGGAGCCAGGTGCCAAGCCCCAGCCCTGCTCTGTGGATAAACAGCTTGAATGGTGTGAAGCATGTTTCAGGCTCTGATGTGTGGGCTGTTGGCGAGCAGAAGCAGGATACGTCCAGTCCGTTTCGAACCATCGTTATGCACTATACGGACATCGCCTGTAGCCCCACGCCCACCGTCACCGGCACCCCTCCCACTTTCACTTCTACACCTACCACCACGCCCATTTCCACGCCCACTGCTTGCTCTATATCCTTCATAGACGTGACAGAGAGCGATTACTTCTATAAGGGAGTGCGATATCTGTACTGCCGGGGAGTAGTGAGCGGCTACCCGGACAACACGTACAGGCCATACAGTACGACCACCAGGGGGCAGGTAGCTAAGGTAGTGGTATTGGCCTGGGGCTGGCCTCTGCAAGACCCCCAGACGCCCACCTTCTCCGACGTGCCCAGGGGGAGCACTTTCTACCAATATGTAGAGACTGCCGCCTATAGAAGCATCATACAGGGGTATGACGATGGCACGTTCAGACCGGGGAACGAGGTAAGCCGGGGGCAAGTGAGCAAGATGGTAGCTCTATCGGCCGGGTGGGCATTGCTTGACCCGCCCAATCCGACATTCACTGACGTGCCGCCAGGCTCGACGTTCTACCGATACGTAGAGACGGCGCATGCTGAGGGGATAATACAGGGGTATAACGACGGCACGTTCAGGCCGGGTAACAGCGCCACCAGGGGGCAGATCGCCAAGATAGTGCACCTGGCTCTCGTCGGCGAGGCGGGTCGATAGCTGTGCGTGATATGCGTGGCTGGACGGTGGACGGTGGACGGTGGACGGTGGACGGTGGACAGTGGGGACGTTAAAGGTCGAGCAGGCGTTCCAGGATCGTCTGTTCGTCGGACTCTTCGGTGGGCTGGGCAGGTAGGAGGGCATCGCCCGAACTGTTGATGCGCTGAAAGTCGAGCTTGAGACGGCCGGCGATGAAATCAGATACTTCTTCGTTATCCCAATAGCCATCGTGGGCTTTGCGCGGGTTGGTGCCTGTCTGCACCACGATGTCTTCAAGCACAAACCTGTCTTTGAAGAGGATCTCCAGCGGGTAGGCTATGAGGTCTTGCGCATCCAGGAAGTTGTACCAGACTCCATCTTTCTGCACTATCTGATGGTGATGCTGCTCGTCGGGGTGATCCTCTGTGCCATCCTGGGGCTGCTGAATCTCCAGCTCGCGGTCGAGGTCGAGGGTGAATAGAGCGATAGGAGAACCCATTGTGAAAAGGTTGGAGGGCCTGAAGTTGGCCTCTTGCCATTGGGGGTTGTGGTTGACGTTCTCGTGAAGTGTGTCGAAGGCGACCACCGAGCCGAGGCTGTGGGCGATGATGGATACAGAGTCGCCGGTGCTCACATAGGGATCGATCTTATCGACGACCAGTTGCTGGATCTCGTCACGCCAGAACCTAGACTTGTAAACCATAACGTCAGCGACCGAGGTTATGATTTGACGGCGAATCTTATCGAGGCCCGCGAACTTGCTCAAGCCGTAGCTGAAGTTGTACAGCTTGTCGGTTTCCTGTTCGTATGCATTCATGAGCCGCAGTTGCGCATCATCACCGATCATGGAGTAGTTGACGCGCTCGAAGGTGATGATGTCGGCTATCTCTTCCGGGCTTGCGCCGGGGGTTACTACACCGTAATCTTGAAGCTTGTTCAATATGCGCGCGGTGATTCTTTCCGAGAAATCCCAGTTTATGACGGTGGGAGTAATGCCATGAACGAATATGATCCTGAGC
>JBAURA010000012.1:0-1954 GCA_049580985.1 Chloroflexia bacterium | reverse complement strand
CGGCCCGGCGGGCCGCTTCTGTTTTATTGGAGATCCTTTGCTTCTTCCAATAGCTGCTGTACCACCTTCTCGTTCATCTCGTAGTTGCCTTCCCCGAAATGGGTGTAGCGGATGTGACCCTTGGCGTCTACGAAGTAGAAGGCAGGCCAATAGTGGTTTTCGTATGCGCGCCACGTCTTGTAGTCGGGGTCAAGCACCACGGGCCACTCCACGCCCAGCCGCTTTGAGTTCGAGCGGACGTTGTCGAGGACACGCTCGTAGGCGAATTCGGGGGTGTGGACGCCCAGGATCTCAAGTCCCTGGTCATGGTACCTGGCGTAGAGGTCGCGCACGTAGGGGAGGGTGTTGACGCAATTGTAGCAGCCGAACGTCCAGAAGTTGACGATCACGACTTTGCCGCGCAGGCTCGCCAGGGTCAGCGGCTCGGAGTTGATCCAGTCGGTGGTGCCTGTAAGCTCAGGAGCGGGGCCCAGGTCCTTGAGGGCGATGCCCGGCTTGGGGGTAGGTGTCATAGTTGGCTCCGGTGTGGCCGTAGGTTTCGGCTCCTGGGTAGGGGTAGCCTCTGCCTGCGCCGGTATGCCCCCCATGCTGCTCACGCTCTTTGCTTCTTCCAATAGCTGCTGAACAACACGCTCATTGTTCTCGTAGTTGCCTTCGCCGATGTGCCTGTACCGGATACGCCCCATCGCGTCTACGAAGTAGAAGGCGGGCCACCAGTGATTGTCATACGACCGCCACGTCTTGTAGTCGGGGTCGAACGCCACGGGCCAGTTCACTTTCTGATCCTGGATACCCTTCTCTACGTTCTCGGGTATGTACTCGAACGATAGCTCAGGCGTATGCACTCCTATGATCTCAAGCCCCTGGCTACGATACTTGTCATACAGCTCGCGCACGTATGGCCGCGTATTCGCGCAGTTGTAGCAGCCATACGTCCAGAAGTCTATGATAACTACCTTGCCCCGCAAGCCCTCTAGCGTAAGCGGCTCCGAGTTCCACCATTGGGTGATACCCGTTAGCTCCGGGGCCTGCCCCATATCCTCCAAAGGCACGGCGGGCGTGGAGGTAGCGCTTGCCTGGGTAGGCTCCGCCTGGGTGACGCTCGACATACTGCCCTGACTGCCCTCCGCCTCCTTCTGCAACCTATCTAATTCCGCCTCTACCGTATCACCGCGCTCGAACGATTGGAGGAAGGCGGTATACCCAGGCGGCAGGTTGCGCAGGGTGAAGGTCTGGAGGGCGGTATCGGCTCCCAGGAAGAGCGCGACGCACGCTACTACTGTGAGCGCGCCGAAGGTCTGCTTCACCAGGTTGGTGCGAGGGCCGAGCTTGCGGGCGCGCATCGCCAGCCCACGCCCGCCATACGCCAGTACGAGCATGGGCAGGGCGGTGCCCACCGAATAAGCGAGGGTGATTAAGACCGCCTGTGGGGTCAGCCCCACGGTGGCGGTGAGGCCGATTACGGAGGCCATGATGGGGCCGACGCATGGCGCCCACAGGAGGCCAAGCCCCGCGCCGATCACCATGCCGCCGCCAAAGCCGCTCCGTTTGCCGTTGCTGCCCGCCAGTCGAGCTAGCGGCGACAGTATGTGTTCCACGTGTGCGCCTAGGGCGGGCACTAGCAAGGCCAGGCCGAAGAAGCCCAGCATCACGATGGACACGATGCGCAGCCAGGTTGCGGGCACGGCAAGCGCCTCTGCCGCCGCTGTCACAGCCAGCGTGACCACCGAGAAGGTGACTGCGAGGCCGAGCACGATGCCTACCGGGCGCAGCTTGCCTCCGTTAGACGACGTCGAAAGGAGAATAGGAAGGACGGGAAGCACGCAAGGCGACACGATAGTCACCACGCCGGCGAGGAAGGCGAATAGGATGAGTAGCTCCATGCTAATATCTTACCAGGATGCGATGACAGAAAGTGAACGGGATGTTACAGGAGTATTACACTTTCATAGGG
>JBAURA010000011.1:0-12795 GCA_049580985.1 Chloroflexia bacterium | reverse complement strand
CCGGTATCCTATCGAGGTGGCATTCCGCGCGCTGAGGGATGCGGATAATGCCCAGGAGATCGCAGAAGACGACACCCCTGACCTGTCTCTCCTGAGGGTGTGCCGGGCCGAGGTGAAATCTGCTCTTGATGAAGTGAAGCGCCTGGCTCCCAGGTTCAGCAAGACCGAGCGCGTGGCGCTCTTCGAGTTCAGCGATCCGAACAGGATACAGCCGCTACTGGCGCAAAGCTGGCATGGGCGGCTGCCCAGGTTTATTGTGATCGCCGCCAACAGTGGGTGGCTGCCCGGCTCGGTGGCCTTCAGCGCCCGCACATCCTCGGGCGCTAACGTCCTTGAGTTCATGCAACGCTTCCGCGACGATATGCCCGGCGAGCTAGAGTACGGCTACGGCCACGACCAGGCATCCGGCGGGGTCGTATCGCGGGAGGGTTGGGAGAGGCTCAAGGCTGCGATGGGGTTCACTTTGTAGCCCTTCGCATCGCGGATAATGGGATTTCACGAAATAAGCATCAGACGTGAGGGCGGATGATTGCACGGCGGATAAATCCGCGTGCAACGTCAGCAAAGCCCGCCTGCGCGGGCTGTCTCTCCCTTAGAGAGTGCATATTGGGAACGAAAATGATGGGTAGAGTAGTCCGCGAAGGCGGACTTTGCTTGCGTAGCACGTGGCTTTAGCCGCCGTGCGGTGCTTCGTGGGCACTCTACCTGATTAAGACTCGTGCTTCGCCAGCTTAATCCACCTGGTGCATAGAATCGAGTAAACGCCAAACGCCGCCAGGCCAAGCGCGACTATGGCGAGCACCGGCATGCCGAAGCTCCCTTGGGCAAGCGCCGCAAGCGCGCCATCGAGTCCTTGCGCCTGTTCCGGATTGCTTTGTAAGGCAGCCTGTACGAGGAAGAACCCGCCCAACAAGAATACAACCGCACGCGCGATATAGCCCGCTCTGCCCACCCAGGTGCTGATTTTCAATTCTTTGGCGCTCATTTCTGATTGCTTGAAGTCATCCTTGAATTTGCCGGTGATCCCCAGGTATGCCTGCCCCACTGCCCCACCCATGGCGATCAGCCCGGCCAGGAGCACGAGCCAGTGGCCCAGAGGTTGCGAGAGGAGGAAGGCAGTGCCCTGCTCGGTGCCATTTTCCTGCTCCTCGGCATAGCCTACTATGGCGCGAATCGTGGGGATGATAAGCGCGCCGTACGTGAGCGCGCTGATTACGTAGCCTATGCGTTGAGCTATCCCTTTGAGCGAGCTGCCTTTACCCATCGGGTCCAGCGCTGCTCTGACAAAGCCCCAAAGCGAGTAGCCCGCCAGCCCCACGACCACCCCCACCAGCAAGATCTTCCCGAACGGCTCCGGGCTAAGAGTGGCTATCGCGCCTTCCGCGCCCTCGGCTGCGCGCCGCGCGCCTATCGCCACCTGTATAGCAAGCACCCCCACCAGCAAATATAGCACCCCGCGCACCAGGTACCCGAACCTCGCCAGCCATTCAATCCATGAGCTATTTGCTATCTTCTCGGCGGCTTCCTTACCGCCCTTCTTCGTGGCATCTATCGCCGACATAGTGACATCCTTTGCCCGTAATAGTCTCGCCCTCCGGCCAATGGGGATGTTACAAAGCATGTCCTATGCCAGTCGCTTACTTGCCGGTCTGCTCGTCTCCTTTCGCCAGCAACCCTCCCGCGTACACGGCGGTCAAGAGCGCAGCTAAAGGGGCCGCCTGGAACACCAGCCGGTCCGCCGCCGTAGTCAGGTGCCAGGCTAACTCTTGCGTGGTAGTGACGAATGCCACCACGATGAAGGCCAACTGGGCCAGCAATAGCGCCAGCAGAGGCAGCGTCCCCATCCACCGGCGGGGTGCGAGCGCCAATGACATAAGGCACGACAACAGCACAAGGGGCCACAGCATACCGAATACGCTCACATCTCTGAAGTTGAGGACCAGCCTATCCATTACCGGCCCGACCCGCTCGGACCAGTTGGCGATCAGGCCCCCTATCGTCGGATTGAGATCGCCTTTAAGCCCAAGGACCGCCTTCTCGATCTGCCAGGGCAGCATAAACAGCCCAACCATACCCACCGCCGTACCCGCCTGGGCCGGCCTGAATCTCCTTTTCGCCAGCATGGTGGCCAGCAACACGAAGAGGCCCACCACGCCCAACACCAGCCCTTCATTCTTGGTGAAGCCTGACATGCCGAAGAAGACCGCCGCCAGGCCCGCATCAGCCGCTTGCTGGCCGCTCACGTACCACCTGTTGACGAATATTGCTCCATACAGTAAGAACACACCCAATGGCAGGTCCGCGAACCCTGCCCACCCATCCGCGCCCCCGAACACCATCGCCTGCGTGGTCATCAGCAGGAGCGCTCCACCCAGCCGGGCAGCACGAGGTATTAGCCCGCTCAACCCGAAGTAGATACCCGCAGCAGCCGCCCCAGATAGCAGGGACCACCAGCCCTTGACGATGACTTCCTGATCGCCTATCCAGGAAAAGATGTGCGCAACGGTCAGCGGCACCAATAGCGGGTAGTCCATATGCCAGGCCACGCCGTAGTTGGGATCGGTAAGGAACGCGGGGTCAACCGTCCCGGAGAGATACATAGCGCGCCCCCTGGACACCCACAGCACCAGCGCGTCCCACCCAAACAAAGGCTGTGCGAGCGTCCTCAACAGCAGCGCCGCCGTCCAACCCGTGACGAGGATCGCCGCCACCCAATCGAGCCAGGCGGAGCGACTCTTAATCCCGTCAGCTACGTGCGCCCACCACTCACGTACTTCTCTAAGCCCGCGCAATCGCCATGTGGCTAAGGCGGCTGCTCCCAGCCAGGGCAGGCCCAGCGTCACGACGTTCCAGGGCAGCCCGGCCTGCGCGAGTAGTAGCCTCTCCAACGCCAACGCCCCGCACCCTACCAGCCAGGCGGTAGGCACGAGCAAGCCGGTGGGCAGTCGACATGACCCCAGGGCGACCAGCAAGACCAGCCCCGCTATGAGCGCTACTGCCTGCGATGCGAAAAAGAGCAGTATCTCGACATGCATCCCGTGCTAACACCCCGCATTCCTACTTCACAAGGTATACACAGCCGTCTTTGGAACAGCCTATCTCCTCCACCTGCTCCCTATAAGCTTTCATTCGCTCCACATTCTCGCGGTATGCGCCGAGGCACCCGCCGACGGCCTGCTTCAATTGTGCAAGCTCGAACCGTTGATCGCTTCTTACGCGCACAATCTTACGCGGGTACATGTAGTAGTCGGTAAGTAGATATAAAGGCACTTCGTCACCCAGCACGATGAAAGGGCGGTCCCGCGGGCAGGTGGCGCGCGCTACTTCCAATAGTTGAGCGAATGCGCTCTCCGTGGTAATAGTGGGGGTGCCAGGGCTATAGACCTCCACTACGCCAAGCGCCTTTTGCGTCGGGTAGCCTGTAGGTGTCCATGCCCTCGGTAGATGGACCAACCCCACCAGCGCTATAGCCAGCAGGATGGCGGCGGCCATCAGTCGCAAGGTGTATTTACGGTTGGTTTGGCGGCTCATATATGGTGCTCGCCGGATTGGCAGGTTTCAAACCGTTCGATACAAGCGTGCGTTCAGCGGCCATGCCATGCCCACTCCGGCGGCAACAGGAGCTTCTGCCTGGGGACAACAATCGTGCAGCCGCCGTTATTCGTGGCGTCCTCCCCATGCATATAGGCCAGCTTGCCCGGCCCGTCCAGCAGATAAGACGCTCCGCGCATTGCCAACTGGGCGTCGAACCCCTTGATGCGCGTGCCCTGAGACCTCAGCAAGTCGCGCAATGCCTCTCGCAGCCCACCGGTGCCCTCGCGCCCCTTGCCGTGGATCACCTCCAGCCCATCGAGCTTACCGCCCGTAAGCACGCGGTTGTACTCTTCGACGAAGCGCGACATGCCGCCGGCGACCGTGTATCCGTGCAGATTAAGCGTTCCAAGCTGCAAGCTCATGGTGTCGAGAAGCTGGCGACGTGTTCCAACTCGCCCTGCCTGGGGTCGGTGCCGAACACGACCGTCTGGTGGTGGGTCTCGCCACCCGCCAGGAAATCTACCATGAAGCCGGCGGTCTCTTCCGAGCCATCGCTCCCCTTGAGAGTAAGCTCGATTGCCACCGCTTCGGCTGTCACCGCGCCCCGGTTGGCGATCTCCACGGGCAAGTAGAACGAGTCCCCTTCGATGCGCACCTCCTCCATTATGGGCGTTACTTCTATCACCGGCGGCTGCGTGCCGCGCGTAAAATAGTCGAATACGACCAGGCCCGCCAGCGCCAGCACCACCGCCACGCTCGCGATAAGTGTGGTCCATTCGGCGGCGCTCCGGCCCTTCTTTTCACCGGCCTGGTCCGCGTGCCGTCCTTTGCCGCCCTTATTATCCGCCGACCCGCCCCCGCCGTCTTTCGCCTGGCTCATATCAGCAATCTCCCGGCGGCCCCTCCTAGCGAGGTGGGCAGGCCAAGTATTATCGTCTTGGATACGATGTCGGGCAAAGGGTCGCCCAGCGACACCTGGCTGAATATCATCAACGTGCCCAGCGCTACCACCAGCGACACTGTGTATGCTAACACAGTTTCGGTGAGAGGGTGTTGAAATGGGCCGGTTGGCTGGCCGCGCCCCTTCTGGGCGCTGAAGCCACTCTCAAAGACGATAATATAGGTTACGAAGAGACTGAAAGCCATCAGGGCCAACTCATGCCACATATCCATTTCGGCGGCGAGCATAGGTATCTCTTCGGTAGGCGCTATCGCGAACCCGATAAAGAGGCCGCCCCCTATCGTCGTGCCAACATCTACCAGCGTAGCCGGTAAGCCTTTTCCCGATGACTCAGCCTTATCTCCGCCACTTTCGGCATTGCCCTGGCCCCTATTCCTGAATATGGAATTGGCTATCGAAGCGCCTATGCTGAGCGGCATAGCCAGTATGATGATCTTGCCCAGGATGCTGTCGAGAGGATCGCCGACCGTTATGCGGTTGAGGACCAGCAGCACCGCAGCCGACGCCACGGCCCCGATAGCCACCGCCTCTATAGCCTGCGCGACCGAATCGGCGAAGGCGCTTGAGCGCTTGAAGCCCTCGAAGTGCGCCAGCATGATGTTGACCGATAGAGTCAGCAACAGGATCAGGAGGAGCTTACCCGCTTCGGTAAAGGAGCCTATCCACCACATTTCCATGGTGAACAGGAGCGGCATACCGAATAGGAAGGCTCCGCTCGTGGCGCGCGCCAGGTCGTTTAGCTCGCCTCTCCAGGTGCCTTCCTCAGCTTGTTGCATAGAAATAAAAGGTGATGTAGGGGCGGGTCTCCGTGCTCACCCTGATAGGTTATTGAACCCAGATAAGGCGTCATTGCCAACCAGGGCGGGCATGGGGACCCGCCCCTACCTAATCTCTCATACCCTTGAGCAAATTCGATGCTATCACGATGCGCTGTATCTGCGAAGTGCCCTCGTAGATCTCCGTGATCTTGGCGTCGCGGAAGAAGCGCTCGACCGGGTATTCGCGCACGTAGCCGTACCCGCCGTGTATCTGCACAGCGGCCCACGCGCTCTTCATCGCCAATTCGCTGGCGAACAGCTTCGCCATGCTGGCCTCTTTGCTCACCTTCTGGCCCTTGTCGCGCATCGTCGCCGCCCTGTAGAGGAGGAGCCGCGCCGCGCTCAGGCCGGTCGCCATGTCGGCCAGCATGAACTGGATCGCCTGGTGGTCCGAGATCGGCACGCCGAACTGCTCGCGCTGGAGGCTGTAGGCGGTCGCCTCGTCGAACGCTCGTTGGGCGATCCCTACCGCCTGGGCCGCGATCCCGATCCTTCCGCCGTCCAGCAGCGACATGGCGATCTTGAACCCCTCGCCCTCGTACCCAAGGAGGCATTCCGCCGGTATCTCGGCGTCCTCGAAGACCAACTGCGTGGTCTCGGAGGCCCGGATGCCCATCTTGTTCTCCGGCTTCCCTACCGCCAACCCAGGTACGCCCTTGGGGCAGATGAAGGCCGATATGTTGCGCGACGGCCTGTCCGTGTCGCCCGTTACCGCGAACAGGATTGCCACATCGCACGACTGCCCGGACGTGATCCAGGTCTTGGTGCCGTTCACCACATATACGTCGCCGCGCCGCACCGCAGTGGCGCGCATAGCGGCGGGGTCCGACCCGGCGTGCGCCTCGGAGAGCGCGTAAGCCCCCAGCCATTCGCCGCTCGTCATCTTCGGCAGGTATTTCGCCTTCTGCTCGTCGTTGCCGAACATCAGCAGCGCCCCGCACGCCAGTGAGTTGTGCACCGACACGACAGTGCCCATTGCAGGCACTACCCGGTTTAGCTCCTCTAACATGAGAATATATGAGAGCGTATCGGCCCCTACGCCCCCGTATTCCTCCGGCACGAGCATCCCGGCGAAGCCCAGGTCCGCCATCTTGTTGAACACATCACGCGGGAATATGTGGCGCTCGTCCCATTCCTCGGCGTGCGGCTCAAGCTCGCGGAGGGCAAAGTCGCGGGCGGTATCTCGGATGAGTTGTTGTTCGGGGGTTAGTTCGAGGTTCATATAGACTGCCTATCTCGCTATGGTGGCCGGATGTTTGCCGGCGATTAGCAATAATAGTCGTAGGTTTACGACATTAGGGCGATTTAGTTGTAGTGTCTCTATGGTTGCACGTCCCGTGGCCGTCAGCCCCACTATTTGGGTGAGATCCGAACTCCACGCAAAATGGTCATTCCAGTTATGCGCTCTAGGATGATAAAGAGAAACTGAGGCTTCTGTAAGAGAATCCTCTGCCGCGATTTTGTTGTATTTAGAGCTATTACACCCCTGGCAGGATAGCGCAAGGTTGTCCAGTTCGTTTCCGCCTCCATGGCTTCTTGGTACCACATGCTCTACGCAGAAGGGGTCAGGTGATACGTTCATAGGACTGAGGCAGTATTCGCAAAGCCCATGAGCGCGTTCAACGATAGTCTTTCTCTCACTGACAGTAACGCGCTTCATTCAACTGGAGGTGGTGTTATGCCGAGGGAATGCATTAGTTGATCGAGTGATACGTTGCGGATGCGTGCCAGTCGTATCAAGGCTGCTAACCTCTCAACTTGATACTGCTCCGCGACCTCTGTCAATCGGAGTAACTCCGCATGCTCGTCTTCAGACAGCTTCCCTTGCCTTCTTTTCTTGATCAGTTGGCGATATCGCTGCCGTACTTCTACAGGTGGTCCATTATTGATCTTGTCGAGCAACATGGTTTCGTCCGCATCTAGAACCCTGGACTTACGCTGCGCTTGAACAGCATGCAGGCTGCGGATTAGATTGTCCAGTTCAGTTTCAGTCAAAAGTTTGGCAGCCTCGATTACTGCATCCGGCGAGAGTTGTCTAGCAGTTGACATAGGTTTTCTCTATAGTTTTCATCTGTTCGCCCTCCTCTATCAGGAGTTACACGTGCGCTGCCGTCTTCTTCGCCGCCCGCAACACTTCGCGCGCGATCACCAACCGCTGGATCTCCGACGTGCCTTCGCCTATCTCGGTCAGGCGCACGTCCCGGTAGAAGCGCTCCACGTGGGCTTCGGTGATGTAGCCAAAGCCGCCGTGCACCTGGATCGCCTTGTGGCAGCACTCCTCGCCCACTTCGGAGGCAAAGAGCTTCGCCATCGCCGCTTCCTTCGTGAACGGCTTCTTCCGGTCCTTCAGCCAGGCGGCCTGGAGCACCATCAGGCGCGCGGCCTCCAGCTTGGTCGCCATGTCGGCCAGCATGAATTGCACTGCCTGGAAGTTGGAGATCGGCTGCCCGAACTGCTGCCGCTCGTTCGAGTAGCGCAAAGCCGCCTCGAACGCCGCCTGCCCCAACCCGACCGCCATCGCGCCAATCGAGATGCGCCCGCCGTCCAGTATCTCCAGGAAATTTCGGAAGCCCATGCCTGGGGTGCCCAGGATGGCGTCGTCGCCAACACGCACATTCTCGAAGAATACGGGTGAAGTAATAGAGGAACGCAACCCCATCTTGTCTTCGTCCTTGCCAAAGGACAGGCCCTCGGTAGGATTCTCGACCACGAAGCTCGTGATCCCCCTCGACCCCGTAGCCTGGGGGTCGGTCTTGGCCGTGATCACCATCACGCCCGCGATGCGCCCCGAAGTCATGTACAGCTTCGAGCCGTTGATCACCCACCCACCATCCTCTTTCACGCCGACGGTCTTCGTGCCGCCGGCGTCCGACCCGGCGTGCGGCTCGGTCAGGCCGAACGCGCCCACCATCTTGCCTTGCGCCAGCGGCACCAGGTACTTCCTCTTCTGCTCTTCGGTGCCGAAAAGCTGGAAGGGCGCGGCCCCCAGCGATGTGTGCGCGGCCAGCGTCAGCCCCAGCGAGCCGTCGGCCCTCGATATCTCCTCGACGGCAATCGCGTAGGAGATGGTGTCGCCGCCCGCCCCGCCGTAATCTTCGGAGAAGGGCACGCCCATCAGGCCCAGCGCCGCCATCTTTTCGATAATGTCATGGGGGAACTCGTGCGTCTTGTCGCGCTCCAATGCGCCGGGCGCTACTTCTTTGTCGGCAAAATCGCGCACGGTGTCGCGGAAGAGCCTGTGTTCCTGTGATAGCTCAAAATCCATGTAGTGAAAGCCTCCTCATCGAGGTCGGTTTGGGATAAGCCGGTTTAGATGGAAAGATGAGATCAGCCCTCGATCTCATCTTTTGATAGCTGTATCTTCGATGCTAATATTCCGATTATAGCACAGGTCAGGGGCTTGTCGAAAGCCGCGCGTATGTGAACAATAGAGATATGAAGGATGGCATAGACGGCTTCTCCTACGGGAAGGTGCCCGACCTCACCGACCACTTCCTCAATACACTCGTCGCCGGATTAGACGGCCTTGGCGTGCAAGGCATCGCCCTCGGCGGCAGCTATGCTCGCGGCGACGCCACCGTTTACAGCGACATCGACATCGCGCTCGTCATGCGCGAAGACGTTGATTTGCCCTTGAAGCGCTTCTTTGTGCGTGACGATAAGGTGGTGAGCGTCTCTCCCAAGCGACTCTCCGCCGCCCGCGATGACATCAGGCGGCCCGAACGCGCTATCTGGGTCGTGCCCGGCCTCATTGTGTGCCGCATCCTGGTAGATAAGACGGGGGCGCTGGCCGACTTCTTGTCTGAGCTAAGGGCTTTCCGGTGGGAGCCGTTGCAGCCGGCCGCCGACCGCTACGCCGCGCGCAGTCTAACTCTGTGCGCGGAGGCAGCGTTCAAAGTGCTGAGCGCGCTACAACGCGGCGATGACCGCGTGCTCTACAACGCTACGCACGGGCTTGTCTCCTGGCTGACTGAGATCGTGGCCGTGCAACGGGGAGTAATGATAGAAGGCGATCACACCTACTACCGCCAGGTGCAGGAAACGGTGGGCCTCGATTCGGTCTGGACCAGCTACCACAACATCGGCATTGGCGTCACCCGTCTGGATGTGCCGCGCAACGACGCCCTCTCAATGCGCGCCCTCTCGGCCCTCCACCTCTACCGGGAAACGCTCTCGCTCGTCAGGCACACGATGGACCGCGAGCAGATAGCCGTGGCGAAGCAGGTTGTCAGATACACTGGCGCGAGGACTGGGGAGCAACGCGACCTGTAGAAGTGCAACCAGGGCTACTGTAGGGGCGGACCCACGTGTCCGCCCTCTGCAGATATATATATGCCAAGCTCAACGCGAACCTCTACGAGGGCGGCTCCGTCCTTCGTCCTACGTGGGTCCGCCCCTACAGAAGTGACCACAGGCCAGGGTTGACGGCTACACTCGTCCTTGCCTATACTATCCATATCCCACGGCGTCCTGCGTGATTTGGCAGGTTGACGCCCATCGAAAGGAGGTGACAAGCGATGCATATATATCACGTTACGTGATTCCGCCTTTGCAATCGCTGGACGCGATTACTCAGTAGCTGCACAAGCGGCACATCCACCGTCTGCGAGCAAGGGCAGGCATCGCTCGTCGCCTCCTTCGAGGCTCCTCCTCAGAGCTAACCTATTTTATTCGCAGAATTGGATCACTTGCAGGCATCCCGAGAGGTACCCTCCTCTGACGGCTCCGGCAGGTATGTTCCCTGGTATGTGTGCTGTGCGCTGCTAAACCCTTTCCTATTTAGTGAGCAAATACTACACATCCCAAGGAGATACAATCCCATGCGATCCAGATTTCACAGAGCGCGCCTTTCGTTCCTGACGCTGCCCATATTAGGTATGCTGGCCCTCGGCGGCTGCGGCGGGGACCAGGCGGCGACCTCCACTGCTTTGTCTACAGGCTCGAATGAGCCGCTCAGGATTTCGGCCATCCCAGACCAGGACCCCGAAAAGCTGCAACGCATATACGGGTCGGTCGCTAGCTATCTCTCGAAGGAACTTGGCATCCCCGTCGAGTACAAGCCGGTCACCGACTACACGGCTTCCGTAACCGGCTTCAAGGTGGGCGACCTCGACCTGGTGTGGTACGGCGGCCTCACGGGGGTGCAGGCCCGCCTCCAGGTGCCGGGCGCGGAAGCTATCGTCCAGCGCGACATCGACGAGCAGTTTCACAGCGTCTTCATTGCCAATACCAACAGCGGCATCAACTCGCTCACCGACCTGAAGGGGCATACCTTCACCTTCGGCAGCGAGTCGTCCACCTCTGGCCGCCTGATGCCGCAGTATTTTCTTTCGCAGGAAGGGATCAAGCTGGCCGACTTCAAGGGCGAAGCGGGCTTCTCAGGCTCCCACGACAAGACGATCAGCCTGGTGATGGCGGGCACCTTTGACGCGGGCGCGCTGAACGAGCAGGTCTGGAAGAGTCGCCAGGCGGATGGTACGGTTGACGCCACGAAGATCAAGGAGATCTCCGTAAGCCCTCCCTTCCACGACTACCACTGGATTCTGCACCCGGACGTAGCCACCCGTTACGGCAGCGACATGGTGGAGAAGATCAAGCAAGCCTTCTTCAAGCTGGATGCCGGCGTGGCCGACCAGAAAGAGGTGCTTGACCTGTTTGGGGCCAAGAAATTCATCGCCACCAACAACGACAACTACAAGGAGATCGAGCAGGTTGGCCGCGAGATCGGCCTGATCGTCAACCCCTGATCATGCCTGAGAGCAACGCTGTTTTCAGCCTGCGGGGAGTAGGCAAGGCGTATGGCTCGTTCCAGGCGCTGTCCGATATCAACCTGGAAATCCAGGCAGGCGAGCAGGTGGCGTTGGTAGGCCCTAGCGGGGCGGGCAAGAGTACACTTATCGGCTTGTTGAACGGCACCCTCACGCCGAGCGCGGGCGAGCTGAGGGTGCTGGGGCATGACCTATCCCGGCTCCGGCCCCGCGCGCGGCGGGCCGTCCAGCGCCGGATTGGGACCATCTACCAGCAGTTCTACCTGACCAACACGTTGCGGGTGGTCCACAACGTGAACGCGGGCCACCTGGGCCGATGGTCCCTCCTGAAGGCTTTGTTCTCGTTGGCCTGGCCGCTGGAAGTGAAGACCGCCGCGCGCGCTCTCGAGCAGGTCGGTATACCCGAAAAGCTCTACGAGCGCACAGGTATGCTGTCGGGGGGCCAGCAGCAGCGCGTGGCCCTGGCGCGGGTGCTGGTGCAGGACCCGATCGTGATCCTGGCCGACGAGCCGATCTCCAGCCTCGACCCGGAGCGCAGCCGCGAGATAATGAACTTGTTGCGCGACCTGGGCAGAGAGTCGGGCAAGACCCTGGTCACGAGCGTGCACGCCTTCCAGTTCGCCCAGAGCCACTTTGACCGCGTAGTTGGCCTGCGCGAAGGCCGCATCCTGTTCGACTCGCCAGCCGCCTCGGTCACGCCTGGCATGATCGAGGCCCTCTACAGAATCGGCGAGCGCGACCTGGTGGAGCAGGAGGAGCCGGAGGAGAGTATGGTGCCGGTGAGCAACATTCTTGGCGAGCCGGACCATCGAGCGGGCTATGGCTAATCTCTCCTCCCTGGCCCCTGGGCGGGACATGGTCGCGCATGCCAGGCGTCCGTCGCTGTTGAACAGCCGGACGCTGGCGCTGGGCGCTTTCGGCGCGGCTTTTGTATGGTCTCTTTTCCAGGCAGGGGTGTTCAACAAGGACCTTGTCAACGAGGGCGGCTGGGTGCTCGTGGGGCGGTTCATGGATGCCTCCATACACCCGGACCTGGGCGCGGACATCCTGGGCCTGGTCCTGCCTGCTGCTCTTACGACGCTCGCATTTGCCGTGTGCGGCACGGCGGTGAGCCTGACTATCGGCATAGTGGGCGGCATACTGTCGTCCGAAGTGTGGTGGCAGTCGATCTTTCCGGGAAGCCACGCTCCGGGCAGGCGATTTCGCCCGCACCTGGTGCCCTGGCTCGGGGTGCGCGGGGCACTGGCCGTGCCTCGCGCCATCCACGAGGTGATCTGGGGCCTCTTCTTCATCAACATCCTGGGCCTGGACCCGCTGGTGGCTGTGCTTGCCATAGGGGTGCCTTTCGGGGCCATCACTGCCAAGATCTACGCGGACATATTGGATGAGACCCCGAAGGACGGCATGCGCGCCCTGCAAAACAGCGGTGTGTCACCCCTCAAGTCGTTCCTGTACACTCTCTTGCCCCAGGCGTTCCCGGATCTCTTGTCTTACGGATTCTACAGCCTGGAATGCGCCATACGCTCGGCGGCAGTGCTCGGCCTCATCGGCGCGGGCGGCCTCGGCTACCAGATACTCCTGAGCCTGCAATCCTTGCAATACGACCAGGTGTGGACCTTCCTCTACGCCCTCATCCTCCTGAGCGGCCTCACCGACTGGTGGAGTTCTCTCCTCCACAGGCGACTCCAGATTACCCGGCATACCAGGTACGACG
>JBAURA010000010.1:0-2080 GCA_049580985.1 Chloroflexia bacterium | reverse complement strand
AACCCGATGCGCGGGTCCTTCAACTCCCGCTGGATGAGATACGAGATGATCTGCTGTATCTCTTCCCCAACCTGTACCTGCCGTCTGTTCATACGAATTACGAATTACGAATTACGAATTACGGTTCTGACGCCGTAATTCGTAATTCGTAATTACTTAACAGCCACTTGCTCTTTCCGATAGAACTCCAGCGTATCCCCTACCTCGAAGTCGTTGAAGTTATCGAGGGAGATGCCGCACTCGTAGCCCTGGGCCACGTCTCGCACGTCGTCCTTGAACCGCTTGAGAGCAGATACCGTGCCGTCGTACATCACGGTGCCGCTCCTCAGCAGGCGCACCTGGTCGTTGCGCGAGACCTTGCCTTCGGTCACCATCAGGCCCGCCGCCTGCTCGTTCTTCGGCAAGCGGAACACCGCCCGCACCTCCGCGTACCCATCGGTTACGTCGTGGAAGGTCGGCTCCAGCAGGCCCTTCATAGCCTTCTCGATGTCCTCGGACAGCTTGTAGATGATGTCGTAGAACCTGACTTCCACGCGGTTCTTGTCGGCGGCGCGCTTCGCCGACGGGTCAGGCCGCACGTTGAACCCGATGATGATCGCGTTCGACGTATACGCAAGCTGCACGTCCGATTCGCTGATGCCGCCGGTCGCCCGGTGCACTATTACCACCTTCACCTCGTCGGTGGATAGCTTCTGGAGCGTCTGCGTGATCGCCTCCAACGAGCCTTGCACATCGGCCTTCAGGATAAGCCGTAGCTCCTTCACCCGGCCGGCCTGTATCTGCGCGAACAGGTCGTCCAGGTTCACCGACTTGATGCTCTGCACCGCCTCCTCGAACCGCCTCTGGCGCGCCCTCTGGTCGGCGATCTCCTTCGCCCTCGTCTCGTCCGGCGCTACCAGCAAAGTATCCCCCGCCATCGGCACCCCCGACAGGCCCAGTATCTCGGCGGGCGTCGAAGGCTCGGCCTTGCGCAGCCTGCGTCCCTTGTCGTCCTGCATTGCCTTCACGCGGCCCCAGACCGCCCCGGCCACCACGTAATCGCGCAAGTTGAGCGTGCCGTTCTGGATCAGCACCGTGGCGATAGGCCCCCGGTTCCTGTCCATCTCAGCCTCGATAATCGTGCCGTTGGCCCGCCTGTAGGGGCTGGCCTTGTATTCCTGGATCTCGGCCACCAGCAGGATCGTTTCCAGCAAGTCCTGGATGCCAGTGCCCGCCCGCGCCGACACCTTGATGAACTCGGTATCGCCACCCCAGGCGGTCGGCACAAGCCCCTGCTCGGAAAGCTGCGTCATCACCCGGTCGGGGTTGGCCTCTTCCCTGTCCATCTTGTTGATGGCGACCACGATAGGCACCTCGGCGGCCTTCGCGTGCGACAGCGCTTCCAGCGTCTGGGGCATCACCCCATCGTCGGCGGCCACCACCAGCACCACTATATCCGTCACCTGCGCGCCACGTGCCCTCATGGCCGTGAACGCTTCGTGGCCCGGCGTGTCGAGGAAGGTGATCTTCTTTCCCTGCAACTCCACCTGGTATGCGCCTATATGCTGAGTGATCCCGCCCGCCTCCGTAGCCACCACGTTGGCCGACCTGATCGAGTCGAGCAGCTTCGTCTTACCGTGGTCTACGTGGCCCATGATCGTCACCACCGGCGGGCGATGTGTCTGCCTGGTGGTGTCTGCGGCCTCTTGCTCGGCGCTCATTACCTCGCCGAGGTCATCCTCTATCTCCGGGATAGCTTCCGTCACCTCGTACCCCAGGCCGATAGCGGCTATGGCGGCGGTATCGTAGTCGATCTGCTGGTTGATGGTCGCCAGCACCCCATGCTTGATCATCTCGGCGATCACTTTGGTGGGGTTGACGCTCATCAGTTCGCCCAGTTCCTTCACGGTCAGGTAAGCCGGTATAGCCACCTTAGGTGTAGGGCGCTCAAGCCCCAGGCCCAGGCCGCTCCTAGCGCCAAATCCGCGCGTAGGGGCATTACCGCCGCCCGTGCGAGGCCCGCCACGGAAGCCGCCTCTCTGGCCACCGAAACCTCCACGTGCCCCTCCCCCGCCGAAGCCACCCGGCCTCGCGCCGGCAC
>JBAURA010000009.1:0-3509 GCA_049580985.1 Chloroflexia bacterium | reverse complement strand
GCTTCATCATGGGTGGCGAAGTCGGGGCAGTCGCGGTCGGGGCCATTCGGATCGTAGGGGAGGTCGGCTGGGGGTGCTGGGGTGGCGACCAGGGTTGACGGTAGAGGTTCGAGGGTGGAGGTAGAGGCTGCAATGGGTGCCGGGGGTGTAGTTGGGTACGGCGTGTAAGTGGCGGCCAGCAGAGGCGCGCCGAAGTATTCACAGGTCCCCCACAAACCGCGTTGCTCGGACATGGCTGAGCGCTCGGCAGCCAGGAAGCGGTCCTGGTATTTTACGTCCGGGGGGTAGGTGCTCACCTGGGCATATCCGTCCGCGACCATTACTTCGTCCAGCATACGTTGGCGCATGGGATCGAGCCAGACGTAGCGGAGGAGTCTGCCGTATCTGTCGGTTTCGGAGATGTCCTTTTCGAGCCAGATCGTGCCGCCGGCCTGGGGGAGTAGCTCCTGCGCGTGGGCGGTGGCTTCCTGGCCGTAGCAGATGGGCGGACCATTAATCTCAGGCGAGTCCACGCCTATCAGGCGTACGCGCTCCGTGCGGCCCGCGAATGAGACTTCTAACGTATCACCATCTATTACTCGCGTAAGTATGGCTTCAGTGAGCGCGACCGTTATGGGGGTGGCAGTAGGTTGCTCGGTAACAGGGGTGGGTGAAGAAGGAGCGATGCCGGCGGAATCCGGGGGGTGCTCAGGAGGCACTCTGGAGGCCGTAAATGGCGTCGAGGAAGGTGCAAGCAACAGAGTGGTCGCGGGCTGGCCGGGTTCAGTAGGCGTAACGCGGGGGAGAGTGGTGGCTGTAGCCGCCAGGGCAATGACTGTTGGCGTGGAGGTGGGGCGCACCCCGTTATCGGTGGGAGCTTTAGCGAAAAGCGTGGCGAGCATAGCAAGCCCCAGGCCCGCCACGCCAAGCGCTAATAACAAACGGCTACGCTGCATATTTTGCGGAGCCTCCGCGCCCTTTTCAACGACGCTATAGTTGACACGCAGGGCATGTCAGGCCACAATGGTGTCGCATTAAAGAAGGGAGATCGTAGCTGCCTCTACGCCGATCTTAACGGCTTACCACCAGGGCGGACACACGGGTCCGCCCCTACAAATTAATGCGACATTATCGTATCAGCACCATGCCCCTACACACTCGTTTTGTCAGGGATAGTAAGGCTACTCTACGGCGCGGCGGACGAGGCGGAGCAGGAAGTGGGCGAAGGTCTTGTGGACGGTCTCGAACGCCTGCTCTTCGAAGGAGCGCTCAGGTATCCACTGGACCACGGGGCACTCGCCTTCGTATTCGTCACTCTGGCGGGTCGTGGCGAGGCAGAGGAGGTCGCCCTCGCCGGTGTCGGATATTACCACCAGGTCGGCAGGGAACCAGTCGTCCTGCGCCTGCATATCGAGGGTCGCATAGACCACGTTGGGGAGGTCGGTGTCGGGGACGCCGAGGCCGAAGACGACCTTGCCGCCGAATGAGCCTGCGCCGTAACGCTGTAGGAAGTCTCTGTATGATGCGGGAAAGGTGACACCAAGGGTCTGCTCTGCCACCCACACCTCTTCGTAGGGTACACCACCCACGAAGTCGGCAAGCTCGGGATAGGCGTCGATGATCTCGGCGGCTTTCGCTATGGTAGCCACGGCTCCTCCTTCGGAGAATTTTGAATTCTTAATTTTGCGTTTTGAATTAATGGGGACGAGCAAGCAAAGCGGGCCACTCTATAGCATCTTAATTCAAAACTCAAAATTAAGAATTCAAAATTAGATTTCAACTACGACCGGCAGCACCATCGGCCTGCGGCGGGTCTTCTCGAAGAGGTACTGGCCGACGGTGTCGCGGATCTTCTTGTTGAGGTAGCTCCAGTCGGGGGAGGTCGCGCCGTTCTTCTGGAAGAGGGCCGTCTTGATCTTCTCTTTGGTCTCGTCGAGCAAGGCGGTTGATTCGGCTGCGTACACGAAGCCTCGCGTCACTATGTCGGGACCCGCGACAAGTTGGCCGGTAGCCTTGTCCACGGTCACGACCACCAGGAGCACCCCATCGCGGGCGAGGAGCTGGCGGTCACGTATGACTACCTGGCCCACGTCGCCTACGGTTACGCCGTCTACGAAGACGTTACCGGCGGGCACACGTCCGGCGACATAGCACTCGTCGTTGTTCAATTCGACCACGTAGCCGTTGTCTATGAGGAGGATATTATCCTTGGGAATGCCTACCGACTGCGCCACCTTGGAGTACATCGTCAGGTGGCGCTTCTCGCCGTGAATAGGAACTACGAAGCGCGGGCGCAGGAGGCTGAGCATCAGTTTGTGCTCCTCCTGGCTGGCGTGGCCCGACACGTGTACCTGGGCGATGGAGCTGTAGATCACCTCCGCGCCCTTGGCAATGAGGTTGTTGATCACGCGACCCACGCTCGTCTCGTTGCCGGGGATGGGGGTGGCCGACAGGATGTAGGTGTCGCCAGGCTTGGCGGTCCAGTTGCGATTGTCGTTGTTGGCGATGCGCGAGAGGGCCGAGGTAGGCTCGCCCTGCGCGCCGGTGCAGATGGCGATCACCTCGTTGTCGTAGAGCCTGCCGGCCTCCTGCACGTCGATCAGCACGCCGGGCGGGATCGACAGGTAGCCTAGCTCGACGGCGACTCCCACGTTGTTTTCCAGGCTGCGGCCCAGGAGCACCACTTTGCGCCCGTGCCGGAAGGCTATGTCGAGGATCTGCTGGACGCGGGAGATGAGGGAGGCAAAGGTGGCGATGATTACTCTGCCCTGGGCATTCGCGACGATGCCGCTCAGGGTCTTGCCGACCACC
The DNA here is from genome assembly GCA_049580985.1 of Chloroflexia bacterium. Taxonomy (GTDB): domain Bacteria; phylum Chloroflexota; class Chloroflexia; order QHBQ01; family JADMIH01; genus JADMIH01. Next base: position 719 of record JBAURA010000009.1, on the reverse strand, counting down.
TGCTCCGATGGGGTGTAGCCGGGGGTTTCGACGTGGACGCAATCGGTGAAGAGGCCGAGCACGCCCTCTCTGCCGAGCCGGGCCAGGGCTTCGTAGTCGGTGAGGAAGCCGTCAACGGGCGTGGGGTCGAGCTTGAAGTCGCCGGTGTGAACGATAGTGCCAAGGGGAGTGTGTATGCCGAGGAGGCAGGCGTCGGGGATCGAGTGGCAGACGTGGACGAACTCGACACGGAAAGGCCCTAGCTCGATCACGTCGCCTGCCTGCACTTCGTGGAGGGTGGCGTCGTTGAGGATGTTGCGCTCGCGCAGCTTGTTCTTGATCAGGCCGAGGGTGAGGCGCGTGGCGTAGATGGGCGCGTTGACCTGCGGCAGGAGCCAGGGGAGGCCGCCGATGTGGTCTTCATGGCCGTGGGTGATGCAGATGCCGCGTATGCGGTCCTGTTTGCCTTCCAGGTAGGTGAGGTCGGGGAGGACAAGATCGACGCCAAACATCTCTTCTTCGGGGAAGCCCATGCCGAAATCGACCAGTATGATATCTTCACCATATTCAACGACGGCCATGTTTTTGCCCACTTCTCCGAGGCCACCGATAGGTATGAAACGTATGTGGTCCCGCGTGGGGCGGGGGTCTGTGTATTCTGGTACTTGCATTGTTATTAGTTGGACGATGGACGATAGACGATGGACGATAGCTTATTAGAACTCTGAGCTATCGTCCAT
>JBAURA010000008.1:0-10805 GCA_049580985.1 Chloroflexia bacterium | reverse complement strand
CCCTATAGTTGAGTAGATATATCCGTTTGCAACCGGAAGGGCACCCGGTTGGGAAGCGCCGTTCCTAGACTATCAATAGCCGGGCAACCGAGGGTCGTACAGGTTGAGATAGTTCAGGAGGGCCATCTGGTACCAGGCGCCGGTGACAGGCTCGGCGGCGGTGCTGATGAGGGGCTGCCCGGTCACCCAGTCCACCGCCTCACCCTGGGTCACGAAGCCACGGCCCGTGCGGCTGGCGTACCATTGCAGGCGCGACAGCGACCAGGCGTCGTTGCCCTGCCAGTGTTCCAATATGGCGACGTACAGGCTCGTCTGGGGCCAGACCGGCTCGGCAGCCGAGGCTTCGTACTGGCCGCCGGGGCTGTAAGGGCTTGAGTAGTAGAAGTTGTCGCCCTGGTAGCGCGGCACACCCCACGTATCATGGCTGAGAGTGCCGAGTATATCGATCCTGTGGTCGCGGGTCCTGGTGTCGGTGTAGGGGAGCATACCGAAGACCCAGAAGAGGCTGGAGGAGGAGTCGACCAGGGTGCGGGCGGTGCCGTCGGTCCTGACCGCCCTGTTGAAGTAGCGGCCCGACTCGTTCCACAGCCCACGATTGGGCGAAGCCGTAGACGAGCGCAGCATGGCGTTTTTGATGGTAGTGGCGCTCGAAGCGTAGTTGGTGGCGCGGGTGGTATCGCTCTTCTCGGTCGCCAGGTAGCGGGCGGCGTTGAGACCCTCCGAGTATGTTACCTGGGTGAAGGTGTTGTACTCTATATCCTCCTCCCAAATGGAGGCATCGGCGGCGCCAAAGCCGTTCGACCCCACACTGTTGCGGATGAAGTCGCCTGCCTTCGTCACCGGGGTCCATATGCCGTTCAGGAAGGCGGTGGCCGCGGTGGGGTTGATGGCCTTGATTGCGTAGTAGTGCTTGTAGACGCCGATGAGGAAGAGACCTATGGCGTCGTGCTCAGGCTCCACGAACGATATCCACTGGTTGGCGTGCCAGGCACTGTAGTTGGTGTGCCAGGAGCCGTCCGTATTCTGGACGGAGGCCATCCAGTTCCAGTACTTCTCGGCCTCGGTGTAATGCTTGGTAGCATCGAGGCCCATCGCCGTGACCGCCGAGTCGCGCACCCACACTTTGTACGAGTAGGCGGGGTTAGTGGCGGCGGGCCACGAGCCATACTGGGGCTGCTGCGACTGCTTATTGATGATCAGGCTGCGCTTGTAGGCCGTGTTCAGCCCGGCATCTGTCATGCTGGTGAGCGTACCCTGGTTCAGCCAGTTGGTATATTGGGTGGCTACCTGGCCCAGCCAGTAGTCGCCGGTCTGGGCGCGAGCGGTATCAGCCGCCGACTCGGCCGCCGACTGCGTGGAGCCGATGGCGTAGTAGAAGGAGAGAGACGCGCTGCTGCCGGCGGTGATCGTCATTACCTTCTGGAAGCCCAGGTCCATGTTCTGGGTCCAGAGGTCGCCGTTGTTTTTCAGGATGCCGTTGGCGTCGAACTGCGCCCACGCGCTGGACGTGGTGTTGGCGGCGTTCGTGTCGGAATCGTTACCGACCTGGCGGCTGTCCATCGTCTGGAGGGCGCCGAACTCTATGTAGTACTGCCCGGTCTGGCTCATATCGGTGCCGAGGGCGTTGCGACTCGAATCCCACCAACCGTGCTGCCAGCCGCCGTTCTTGTTGCTGAGGTGGGCCTGCTCCAAAAAGTTGATAGTGCGCGAGCTTGAGGTGAGGTTCTGGAAGGTGTATTTGATCACCACGAAGTTTTGGTTGGGGACCATCGCGTACTGCTTGGTTATTTGCACCGGCAGGGCCGTATTGCCGTAGTTGAGGTAGCGGGCGGTGAGGGTACCGTCGTTCTCGAACCAGGTCTCCGAGTTGAACTGGTGAGCATCAGTGTATTTAGCCAGCGTGCCGGTCTGGTCGCGGAAGAAGGCGGTGGCATCTACAAGCTGGTTGGTCGGCCAGTCGGCGCTGTAGCGCAGCTCGGCCAGCCTGGGTCCATAAGTGCCGGTGTCGGCGGGGCTGAGCTTGCTCGCCATGTGGATCGCTATCAGGTTGTTCCAGTTGTTCATCCAGAGGCTGGTGGCGGAAGTAGCCGAGGGGTTGCTCTCCTTGAGCACCACCAAGTTGTCCAGGTTGATCGCGCCGGTGTTGGAGGCGCCGTACCAGATCACTACCTCGTGGACGCCCGCCGGTAACTGCACTACCTTGTCGGCGGTATCCCAGATGTCCCAGTTGAAGAGGTTCCTGAACGACACCGGACCTACGTCCTTGCCGTCTATGAAGACACCGCGAGTGGCGGGGGCGCTGCCTCCGTTGGCGTAGCGGAAGCGCAGGGTGTAGTTAGCGGCGGTGGTGCCGGTGATGGTGAAAGATACGCCGTCGCCGCTGGCGGAGAAGCCGTCTACGAAGCCGGTGCCGGTGTAGCCGGTGTGGTCGGTGTTGGTGCCGACGTTGGTCTTGATGGCCGATTCCGCCTCGTAGCGGTCTGAGGCGGGCGGGCCGACGGTGCGCTTGACGTAGATCATGTCCCAGTACTTGAGGCTGGGCACGGTGAATTGGACGTAGTTGCCCCTGGTATCGCTGCCGGTCGAATAGGTGAGGGAAGAGGTAACGCCGTGATCGTTGTCGGGGCTTGCCAGGTAGACGCCGGTGATGGTGGCGTTGGGGCCGGGGTAGTATTTGACTACCATGTTGGTCTGGAAAGTAGGGGAGGAAGCCGAGTTGCGCCACTGGTCGTCGTTGCCGATCAAGTTGACCAGGTGGATGATGTCGTAGGCGGGCTTTCGCTTGATCATGTTCCACACCGTGCCCGCGGTGGCGTTGCCGCTGAGGGACTGGCCCGTGGTGACGGCGAGCCACTGCGTGCCCTGGTCGGCGGGCACTACGTCGGCATCGAAGAGGAGGTTTTCGTAGGCGGTGGCGAAGCCGTAGTAGTCGCGCATGGCCGCCTTGAGGGAGTTGGTCATGCTCTTGGACTTGTTGGGGTAGTATTCGTGCGGGAGCATGGAGCCGTTGTCGCCCAACTCTATATGGGTGGCCCCGCTGGCGAACATGGCCGCGTCGGCGAGCCTGACGGAGTGCTCGTCGAATTGGCCGAGGGTGTGGTGGTCGACGTTGATAGCGCCGCTGTTGCCGCTATCGTAGGCGAGCTTGACGGTGTGCGTGCCGGACGCTATAGGGGCCTTAATCCAGGCATCATAGGCCCAGGTGTCCCAGTTGGCCTGGTCCGAGAAAGAGACCTGGCCCACGAGCACGCCGTCAACATATACGTTGCGAGTGGCTATCGAGCCGATGTCGTTGGCGTAGCGGAAGACGAGCGAGTAATCTCGTGTCTCGGGGAAGCTGATGCTCCAGGTGATGCTGTCGCCTACCGCGTCGAAGCCATCCACGAAGCCGGTGCCGGTGTAGCCGGTGTGGTTGGTGTTGGTGCCTACGCCCACGCGGGTGGCGGTTTCCGCCTCGTACTGGGAGCCTAGCTCCTGGCTGTAGTTCATATAGCCGGCCAGCACCAGGGGCTTGCCGCCGCTGTTGGCGCGCACCTGCTCGATGTAGTTGCGTAGCTGGTTGTAGCTGTTGGACAGGTACCAGATCTCGCTGAAGTTGAAGTCCTGCGGGCCGTAGAGAGACGACTGGCTCGCGGCCCAGCCGTCCACCGTGCCGTCCACGATGTTGAAGGTGAAGGCCGACCTGGCCGGGTTATTGGCTACCAGGCTCGCTTTCACCGATTGGAGGAACTGCGGGAAGGTGGGGGGGATGGGGAGCGAAAAGCCGTTGTAGTCGTAGACGTTGTCGCGCTGCCCCATCTGGTCTATCTGGAGGCCGTCGAAGCTGGCGCTGTTGATGGCGTCCTTGTATTCGGTGATGATCCAGTCCTGCCAGTTGGTGTTGGCGGGGTTGAAAAGCCACAGGTATTTGCCATTGTTAAAATTGACGTTCAACTGGCTGGCGTGGGCGGTATCGCTGAACATGCCCCAGGCGGGGTTTATGCCAAACAGGCTCTGGTAGTCCTCGCGGGCCGCGTAGCCCATCACGTAGGCCATAGCAGAGGCGTTGACGTTGTGAACGGCGGTAATGTCGTTTTGAATGGTGGACCAGGATATGGTGCGGTTGAACAGGTCGAGCCAGGTGGAGTCGATGGTGCCACCGGTGCGCTTGAACATCTTCTCGTGCCGCCACATCCAGTCGTAGAATTGGTACATGTTGAGGTGGTAATCGCGCGAGAGGGAGTTCACCATATCGGTGCTTTGCGTGGAGGTGCGGGTGGTGGGGAAGTCGGAGATATAGCCGTAGCGGGGGAAGCGCATCGTGGACGAGCTAACGTCGATACCGGTGCCGTTGAAGTCGGTGGTGCCGGCGGTTATGCCCGCGTAATAGCCCGTGTAGTCGAGGGCGGGGGCGGTCCAGGTGAAATTGACGGTGGTGGAAGCGCCGTTGGCGAGGTTGATCGTGGCGCTATTGGCGGTATGGACGGACGTTTCCAGCCTGTTGATCTGCAACGCAAGCGTGCTATTCCAGGTCGCGCCTGTGGTGTTAGTCAGCACGGCGGTGATCGTGACCGTGTTGCCTGGGCTGTAGCGGGCCTTGTCCGTGTAGACGCGCGTAATGAGGGTGCCGGTGGTCGCGGCCTCCGCGACAGACGGGGAGAAGAATTGGCTGAGCGGCGACACGTCGCGGGAGGAGGGAGTAGGAGCCAGGAGAGCCAGGAGAGTAAGTGCAAAAGTAAAAACAAGTACCAAGATACGATTTCGCCGCTTCATCGCAAACCTCCATATTGAGTTAGCGCCCCAAGAGTGGGACAGAACCAACGCCTGAGAAAATATGCAGCCTAAATTACTTTATTCGCTCACAGAAATATTATCACTAAGTGGGTTTATTGTCAATACGTAGAAGGCATCAATACGCGGTAAGCGGGGCTATTAAGCCCTGCAAGCAGCTATTGACAAGAAGTGAAATCTGCGATATGCTAGGCTTACTTCGGTCACAGAATTTTCTTATGAGAGGAGGTCAGGCCTGTATGGAGTTGAAGCTACGCTCCGGCAACCGGCAGCTGATACGCGAGATCAACAAGTCGCTGGTGCTGAATATCGTGCGCGACCACGGCTCGATTTCGCGCACCGGCATAGCGCACGCGGCCCATCTCGGCCTGGCAACCGTGTCGGGTATCACGGGGGAGTTGATCGAGCAGGGCTTGATATACGAGCACGAGGAAGGCACCTCTACGGGCGGGAGGCGTCCTATCTTGCTCGCGCTCAACCCGCACGCCGGACTGGTGGCGGGGGCCAAGCTCACCGAGACGCACCTGATAGTGGCCCTCACCAACCTGAACGCCGAGGTAGTGGACCAGCGCGAGCTGCCGGTGGGCGAAGACAAAAGCCCGGAGGCGGTAGTGGCGGTGCTGGCGGAGGCGGTGGCCGATCTGCGGGAGGCATACCCGCAACGAGCGGTGCTGGGGATGGGCGTGGGCATGGCGGGAGGGATAGACCGCCGCACGGGCGTATGCCGCTTCTCCCCTTTCTTCGGGTGGCGCGACGTGCCTTTGCGCCAGATGCTCGAAAAGGGGCTGGGGCTGCCGGTGATTATCGAGAACGACGTCAACACCTTCACGATGGCCGAGAAGTGGTTCGGCGCGGGGGTGGGCCTGGCCGATTTCCTGGTGATCACCCTGGGCCGGGGCATCGGCATGGGCATGGTGCTGAACGGCCAACTCTACCGGGGCGGCTGCGGGGGTGGCGGCGAGTTTGGGCACACCACCGTGACGCCGGACGGCCCGCTGTGCGACTGCGGCAAGCGAGGCTGCCTGGAAGCCTTCGCTTCGGACCCGGCCATATTGAAGCGCGCCCGCTCGGCACTGGGGCATGGCATAGCGATGGAGCAGGCTATGGCCCTGGCGCGGCAGGGAGACCCGGTGGCCCTGGGCATCTTCGCGGCGGCGGGGCGCACGCTGGGCACGGCCCTCGCGGACCTGATCAATATCTTCAACCCGCCGCTCCTGGTGGTGGGTGGAGAAGGGACCCAGACCCTCGACCTGATGCTGGAGCCGTTGCAGGAGGCCCTGCGCGCCAACTGCTTCGACGGCTTCTTCGATGACCTGCGGCTGGTGGTAGAGCCGTGGGGCGACGACGCGTGGGCGCGGGGCGCGGCCAGCCTCATGCTGGAAGAGCTGTTCCGCCCAACCCTGTACCACGGAGACGAGGCGCGGGCCTCGCTGATACTGCCTTTCGATTGACGATGGTACGCCCCGTACCGGGCGAGATTCGCTTGCAATCGCTACTAACTTTATGCAGCTAACCAAGTTGAGGAGGAACAAAGTCAGCCATATATGGTCCGGCTCACCAGGCCATTCCGGCCACACCCACGGCCCGGCTGTGTGGTGTCGTGCGACTGTATACCAAAGTTGAAAGTAACTCTAAGAAAGGAAACAAAGATGTTCCGACGAAAAGCCTTTACAGCCCAGGCGCTGTTACTTATCCTCGCTATGGCCCTGAGCGCATGTGGGACTGAAGCTCCCACCGCCACCCCTATCGCCTCGGCTCCCACATCCACTACCGGGGCGGTAACAACAGAAGCAACGGCTACTACCGGGGCGGTAACAACGGAAGCTACGGCCACCTCAGGCTCCACTGCCGACGATAGCCTCTCGGGCACGGTCAAATTCTGGACCGCGTACAACACCGTCTCGCCGGAGATGGATACGCTCAACAATACGATCATCCCGGCCTTCAAGGAGATGCACCCTAACGTGACGGTGGAGGCCCAGGCCCTGCCTTATGACGACCTGCGCCAGAAGCTGCTCACCAGCATCGCGGGCGGGGAGGCCCCCGACCTGGTACGCGCCGACATCATCTGGGTGCCCGAATTCGCGGAGCTGGGCGCGCTGGCGGCGCTGGACACCGAAATGGCCGATTTCGACATGCTTAAAGAGCAGGTGTATGACGGCCCCCTACAGACCAACTTCTACAAGGGGCACTACTACGGCCTGCCGCTCGACACCAATACCCGCATAATGTTCTATAGCGACGCGTTGCTTGCCGAGGCGGGAGTGAGTGGAGCGCCCAAGACGTTCGACGAGTTCAAGGCGCTGTGCGACAAGGTCAAGGCGCTGGGCAAGGCCGAGACCTATTGCTACGCCGAAGGCGGCACGGGCGCGTGGAGCATACTGCCCTGGATATGGAGCAACGGCGGCGACATAACCGATGCCGAATACACCAAGGCAACCGGCTACCTGAACGGCGCGGCGACCGTAGGGGCCGTGACTATGCTGCGCGATATGCTCAAGGACGGCACCCTGTCGCCCGGTATCCTGGGCGGGGGTATCGCCACCAGCGACGCTATCGGCAAGGGGCAGACCGCTTCGATCCTGGACGGCCCGTGGATGCCCTCTATCTTCGAGAAGCAATATCCCGACCTCAAGCTCACGACCGCCCCCATGCCGGCGGGCGCGGGTGGCAGCGCTTCGGTGGTGGGCGGCGAAGACATCGTGCTGATGCAGAGCAGCCAGAACAAAGAGGCAGCTATAGCCTTCATGAAGCACATGCTGAGCGAAGAGTCTCAGATCGCCCTGGGCAAAGTGGGCCAGATGCCGGTGCTGAAGAGCCTCAACGGCAACAGCGAGCTGCCAAGCTACTACGGCGTGTTCCAGACGCAGTTGCTGACGGCCAAAGCGCGCACACCAAGCCCCAACTGGCAGAAGATCGACGACGCTATCAACACGGCGGCGCTATCTGTGATGCTGGGCGAGAAAGAGCCTCAGGCAGCGCTCGATGAAGCCGCAGCTAAGGTAGACGCTTTGCTGGCGGACCAGTAGGAATGGGGGTTAGGGGTTAGGGGTTAGGGGTTAGGGATTAGGGGTTAGGGATTAGGGATTAGGCTACTGTGCTCGCTAACCCCTGACTCCAATCCCTGACTCCAATCCCTTAATCCCTTAATCCCTTAATCCCCTAACCCCGACCCTAACTATGGCTATCCTCCAGTATCCAGCAGGACCGGGCACCGCTACGCCTGCCGCCCAGGCGGTGGTCGCCAGCCGCGCACCGCTCCGCGTGCGGTTGAAGAAGGCGCTGCCCGCGTACTTGTTCATCCTGCCGGGTATGATCCTCTTCCTGGTCTGGACCGTCTATCCGCTCGTCTACTCTTTTGTGATGAGCTTCGCCGAGTGGAACCTGATCAAGCCGAGCGAGTTCGTGGGGGTGAACAACTACACACGCGCCGTGAAGGACCCGCTTTTCTGGACGGCGCTCGTCAACACCTTGATGTACGTGGCGATCACGGTGCCGGGGCAGATGATACTGGGGTTGGGCATTGCCCTTCTGCTTGACGCGCCGTTGCGAGGGCGGGCCTTCTTCCGCACGATCTACTACATCCCGGTCGTCACTTCGTGGGTGGTGGTCTCGCTCATCTTCACCTACCTGTACAACGGGCAGGCGGGGTTTATCAACTGGTTCCTGCGCGACCTGCTGCACGTCATACCCAAGAACGTCAACTGGCTGGGCGAGCCGCTGCTGGCTAACATTGCTATCGCCAGCCTGGGGATCTACAAGGGGCTTGGTTGGACCTCCGTGATCTTTCTCGCGGGGTTGCAGTCGGTCCCCAGCGAGGTGTACGAAGCCGCCGCGTTGGACGGCACTACCGCGTGGTCACGCCTGCGCTACATCACGCTCCCACTCATACGGCAAACTACTCTCTTCCTGCTGGTGATCCTCACTATCGGGGGTTTCCAGGTGTTTATCTCCGTCTTTATCATGACGGGGGGTAACCCGTTGCACCGCACCGACGTGCTGCTCACGTATATGTACAGCAACGCCTTCGAGTCGCTCGACCTGGGGTACGGCGCGGCCCTCTCCTACCTGTTCGCCTTCCTGGTCTTTACCTTGAGCATAGCCCAGATACGATTGCTGCGACGGCCGGTGCAGTACTGACGATTGCGGATTTTAGATTTCAGATTTCGGATTTGGATCCCGTAATCTGAAATCTGAAATCCGAAATCTAAAATCCGAAATCCGCAATGTTAAACAGACTTTCTCTGCCCACCACCATCTTATACTACTTCCTGCTCGCTGCCGGGGCGGTGGTGATGCTGGTGCCGTTTATCTACATGTTCAGCACGTCGCTGAAGCCGCACGCCTTTGTGCTGGAGATACCGCCCCAATTCATCCCCACCCAGCCTACCCTGGAAAACTATGCCCAGGCGTTGACGACCAACAGGTTCGGGCAGTACTTCTTCAACAGCCTGATTGTAGCTACTTCTTCAACTATCGTAAACGTGAGCCTTTCTGCCATGCTTGCGTGGGCCTTCGCGCGCTGGGACTTCCCAGGCCGGCAGTTCCTCTTCTACGCGCTGCTTGGCACCTTGATGATCCCTACGCTCGTGCTCATCATCCCGCAGTTTGTGCTGGCGAAGAATCTGCACCTGCTCGACAGCCTGTGGGGGCTGGTGGTAGTCTATTCAGCCGGCACCGCCTTCAACATGTTCCTGCTGAGGGGTTTCTTCGAGGAGATACCGCAAGAGTTGATCGACTCGGCGCTCATAGACGGCGCGGGGCCGTTCGCTACGTTCTGGCGCATAGCGATCCCGCTGGCCCGACCCGCGCTGGCGGCGGTGGCGATCTTCTCCTTCCTGGGGGCCTGGGACGAGTTCACCTGGGCGCTCACCGCCATATATAACGACGATCTCTACACGCTGCCCATTGCCCTCCGCCTGTTCCAGCAACAGCATGGCACGGAATGGGGCCTGGTCTTCGCGGCCTCGACGATTGCCATACTCCCTACCGTGATTATATTCATCATCTTCCAGCGCAATTTCATCAAAGGTGTGATGTCGGGCGCGGTAAAAGGATGACGGTGGACGGTGGACGATGGACGGTGGACGGTGGACGATGGACGATGGACGATGGACGATGGACGATGGACGATGGACGATGGACGATGGACGATGGACGATGGACGGTTATAAAATCAATACTGACAACTGACAACTGGCAACTGACAACTAACGAATGACAAACGACCTTTTTACTCGAAGTATCGAGATAATAAAAGCTAACCAGACGCAGAGCGGGGCATACCTGGCGAGTCCCAACTTTGCCGTGTACCACTATTGCTGGTTTCGCGATGGGGCCTATATAGCATATGCTATGGACCTGGCGGGCGAGCATGGGAGCAGCATGCGCTTCTACGATTGGGCGGCAACCGCTATTGCCGAGCGTGCCGACCGGGTAGAGCGGGCGGTAGCCTCTGCCGCGAGGGGCGAGCTGCCCGCGCCCGACGATATTCTCCATACCAGGTACACGGCGGAGGGCGTGGCGGCGGATAGCGACTGGCCCAACTTCCAGCTTGATGGGTTCGGCACGCTGCTATGGGGTATATCCAGGCACCTGAGCCTCACAGGGCGCTCTCTTGGAGACGTGCCGGGCACGTGGCGCGAGGCGGTATTGCTGCTGGTGCGCTACCTGGGCGCTCTGTGGTCCATGCCCTGTTACGACTGCTGGGAAGAGTTTGGAGACAAAGTACATACCTCGACCCTGGCGGCTCTCTATGGCGGTCTGCAAGCCGCAGCCCAGATGCTGGGGACCGCCCACGAGGAACCCGCACACAATCCGAAATCCGGGTACCCTTTGGGTAGCCGAAGTCCAAAATTGGACGCCCTGGCTGCCTCTGAGGCAGCTTCCCTCATCAGGCGCTTCGTGCTGGATAAATGCGTCAGCGGGGGTAGCCTGTGTAAGTTTATAGGGAGCGACGCAGTTGACGCCAGTCTGCTCCACGTAGCTACCCCTTACGGGCTACTCTCCCCACAAGATCCTGTGATGAAGAGAAC
>JBAURA010000007.1:0-1946 GCA_049580985.1 Chloroflexia bacterium | reverse complement strand
ATGTAACTGTAGTGGAGCGCGGGCTGGCCGAGACCCGCGCTAAGGCCCAGGCCCTGATCATGGCGGGCGACGTCTTTGTGGACGGCAAGCGGGTGGACAAGGCGGGCGCGCAGGTTGCCGCCGAGGCCCAGATCGAGGTGAGAGCGGGCCTGCCCTACGTCAGCCGTGGTGGCCTGAAGCTGGCTCACGCGCTCGATGTCTTCGGGCTGCGCGCGCGCGTGCCAGGCAAAGTGGCCCTCGATATTGGCGCATCGACCGGCGGCTTCACAGACGTGCTGCTACAGGCAGGTGCATCGCGCGTCTACGCGGTAGACGTAGGCACGAACCAGCTTGCCTGGAAACTGCGCACCGACCCACGCGTGGTAGTAATGGAGCAGACGAACATCCGTGACCTGGCGGCATTGCCGACGAAGGACGAAGGACGAAGGACCGCGGAAATTACGAATTACGAATTACGAATTACAGATGATAATTCTGATAACAATCCGCAATCCGCAATCCGCAATCCGCAATCTGTATTGGCCGACCTGGCGACCGCCGACGTCTCCTTCATTGGCCTGGAGCTGATCACGCCTGCCGCATTGCGGCTTACCACACCCGACGCCTTCTTTGTATTCCTCATCAAGCCGCAGTTCGAGGCGGGGCGCGAGCGTGTCGGCAAAGGGGGCGTGGTGCGCGACCCACGTGTACACCGCGATGTTATAATACGATTGGCCGAACGCTGGCGCGGTATGGGCCTCCTCCTGGCTGGCCTGGCCCGCTCTCCCATCACCGGCCCGGCGGGCAACGTTGAATACCTGGCCTACCTTGAAAAGGCAGACGCATCCATCGGTGAACATTCCGCGTTCGGCATTCCACATTCCACAATCGACAGAGAGGTATTCGGGCATGGCGAATAACGACGGCTCTCAGCAGCCGCAAGATATACTCAGAGAAGCAAGCCTGGCAACCGGGGTGGCGACCGAGCCGCCACAGGCCCCCTTGCCACACGAGGGGAAGCCGATCAGGAAAGTGGGCTTCGTGGTCAACGATACCATCGAGGCGGCCAGCGAGCAGGCCGACCGGCTGGGGAGGCTCCTCACCAGCCGGGGAGTGCAGGTATACGAGACGCATTCGGCCCGCCCCGACAAAGCGGGCAAGTGGACGCCGGAGGACGAGCTGGACCTGATCCTCACCTTCGGCGGCGACGGCACGATCCTGCGGGCCGCGCAGGCAGCCGCGCCACTGGGCGTGCCGATCCTGGGGGTGAACCTGGGCCGAGTGGGGTTCCTCACCGAGATCAACCCCTGGCAGCTACAAGAGCGCCTGCCCCTCTTCCTCAACGGCGACTATTGGCTGGAGAGGCGGGCTATGTTGCAGGCCGAGCTATGGCGCGGCGAAAAGCTCGTGGGGCGCTACCTCGCGCTCAACGATGTGGTCGCCAGCCGGGCCTCCCTCTCCCGCGTGGTGAACTGCCACCTGACGGTGAACGGAGCGCGCGTGACCACCATCGTGGCCGACGGCGTGATCGTAGCCACGCCCACCGGCTCGACCGCCTACTCGATGGCGGCGGGTGGGCCGATCCTCCACCCTGAGCTACGCAGTATAGTGATCACGCCCATCGCGCCCTACCTGACGGTGATCAAGAGTATGGTGCTGCCCGACGATAACACGATAGAGCTTGTCATAGACACCGACGACGAGTCGTTCCTGACCGTGGACGGCCAATCGTTCGTGGCCCTCAACGACGGCGACCGCATCCTGGTGACGATAGCCCCCCAGCCCTGCCTCTTCGCCCGCGTCCAAGACCGCGCCTATTTCTGCTCCACGCTGGTCAACCGGCTCAGGCGCGCCGATTAAGAAAGCTCAACAGGGTCCGTAGAGGCGCATGTCTGGGCAATACTGTCGCATAAATCTCGTAGGGGCGGACCCGTGTGTCCGCCCTCTAGCCTGACTCCGATCTTGGT
>JBAURA010000006.1:0-9987 GCA_049580985.1 Chloroflexia bacterium | reverse complement strand
CCCACAAGGGGTGCCCCTACGATATTTCTGCCGTAAGTCTGAACGCTTACCGTACATCTTTTATCGTCTGTCCTCAGATCATTGGGTAAGATCTAGCTCGAAGAGGCAGTGGCAATGTCCGTCGGAGTCGGGGGTGATATCTGCGGCCATTGTCGCTGTGTAAATGAGGTGCTCGTCGGGGAGTAGGCCCTCGACCGTGCCTATACCCTGGGAGCGGGCAGCGGCCAGCAGCCCTCGCAGCAATGGCGACCACTCGGCATAGGATGCGCAAACCGCGCTGACGGTCCAGGCGTTCTCTTCCTTCTCCCCACCCGGCAGGAGCAGCACGCAAGGGACGGGTAGCTGCTCCGTCTCGGGAGAGGGTCCGTTCCGCACCCAAAGGTAGCCGTTGGCAGCCGAGGTTTCCCATTCTCGTTGCGATGTCTCCTGTAGGGACCAGTAGCTATTCACCAGGCCCGCTGTGCGGTACGCCGAGGAACGCCGCCACCATTGGTAGAGCCGGGGCGCTTCCGCGGGCGTGGCGCGCCGCAGAGAGTAGAGGTCACTATCCGGCTCGATGTTTGCGTCTGCGCCGTCGTGCCAGGCGAAGCCACGCACCAGGGCCGTCTGCACGAAGCCATCGCGGTAGCCCGCCAGGTGGATGGGGGTGTTGCCTACGCGGGTGATAAAGCGGATCGTGCGCGCGCCCAGCCGCCGCGCCTCACCGATCATGTATCGCTGCACATGGGTGGCGAGTCCCCGGCCCCTGTATTCCTCCCTGATGCGCAACCCCTCGAACCAGGCCTCATGCGGGGAGAGCATAGTCAGCTTGTCGATGCCCGCGATGCGCCCGGTAGCCCTGTCCTCGATCACCAGGAAGCGGCCCGTGGGGTCGGCTTGCCAGTCGTCGTACACGAAGCTGATGTAGTCGCCGTGCTCCCAGGTGTGGGCGGTAAAGGCAAGCACCTCGTCCCTATCTTCCGGGCGGGCGTCGCGGTATATGAAATCGTGCATGGGGCCGGGGATCAGCGCCCGGTCCAGTTGGGCTGGCGCTTCTCCAGGAATGCGGCGGCCCCTTCTTCGCGGTCGTGGGTGGCCGCTGCCTGGGCGAACAGGTCGGCTTCCAGTTCGAGTGCTGCTTCCAATGGGAGGGAAGCTCCGTCGTTGATAGCCATCTTGGCGAGGGCGATGGCGCGCGGGGCTTTCGCCGCCAGGGTAGCGGCCAGGTTGGTGGCCTCGATCACAAGCTCGGTCTGCGGCACGACCCGGTCCACCAAGCCCATTCGCAGGGCGTCCTCCGCGCCGATGCGCTCGCCCGTAAAGATGAGGCCCTTGGCGCGGTCGCGCCCGATGATGCGGGCCAGGCGTTGTGTGCCCCCATAGCCGGGGATGACCCCCAGGTTGACCTCGGGTTGGCCCATCTGCGCGTTCTCCGACGCGATACGGATGTCGCCGCAGAGGGCAAGCTCGCAGCCACCGCCCAGGGCATAGCCGTTGATAGCCATGATCACCGGGATCGTCATGCGCTCGATCTTGGAGAATATTTCCTGCCCGAACCGTGAGAACTCGCGCCCGTCATCCATCCCTTCCAGGGAAGCAATCTCGCCGATATCGGCCCCCGCGACGAAGGCCCTGGTGCCCGCGCCGGTGATAACCAGCGCGCGAATGTCGTCCTGAGAGGCTATATAATCGAGCGCGCTATCCAGCTCCTCCAGCAGCGCGCGGTTCAGGGCGTTTAGCTTGTCGGCGCGGTTGATAGTCAGGACTGCGATCCGCCTCTCAGGGTCTACGTCGAGCAGCAGGTTGATGTAGTCGGGCAAGTGGTCCTCCTTGTAGTAAAACGTAAAACGTAAAACGTGAATGACGAGTGACCAGTGACCAGTGGCGAGTGTTATTACGTTTTACGTTTTACGTATTATCCTCACTCGCCGGCAACCAGGGCGTGTTGTGGGGCTTCCTGTATGTCGTCTTCATCTTCCAGGTCGGGGGCCTGGGGGGCGTCCATCAGCCTGAGCCAGAGGCGGAAGGTGGTGCCCTCGCCGAAGCGGCTGAAAACCTCTACCTTGCCCCCGTGCGACTCGGTGATCGACTTGACGATGGCGAGGCCAAGCCCGGACCCGTTGCGCTGGTCCTGGCGGGCGGCTGACGTGCGGAAGAAGCGGTCAAAGATGTGTGGAAGCTCCTCCGAGGCGATGCCAGGCCCGGTGTCCGTGACCTCGATACGCGCCCACCCCTTGTCGTTCCAGAGGCCGAGGGTCACCTGGCCTCCCTCGCCCGTGTACTTGATGGCGTTGTCGAGCAGGTTGAGTAGCAGGTGCTGTAGCTGGTCGCGGTCGCCCATGGTGGCTGCTATATCTTCATGTACCAGGCTGAGACGCTGGTGCTTGTGAAGGGCGAGCGGGCGGGCGCGCGCGAATACGTCGAGCAGCAGGCTGTCAAGCTCCACGGGGCGCAGTACCGGCTTCAGGTCGTGACCCGCCTGCATTTGCGCCATGTAGAGGAGGTCGTTCACCATACGGTTGAGGCGCGACACCTCGCCCTCGGTTATGCTCAGGAGCTCGTCGCGCTCCGCCGGGTCGTTGGTTTGCCTGATAAGGTGCAGGTTGCTCTTGATGACGGTGAGGGGGGTGCGCAGCTCGTGGGAGGAGTCGGCCACGAAGCGGCGCTGGGTCTCAAAGGCCCCTTGGAGGCGCGCCAGCAGGCCGTTAAAGGTACGCGCCATATTGCCTAGCTCGTCGCCGCTGCTGGGCTCAGGCACGCGCTGGGATAGGTCCTGCGATAGCTCGATCTGGCGCACCTTGCTGTTGATAGCGCCCACAGCCCTGAACGCTCGGCCGGTAAGCATGGAGGAGCCGACAGCCCCGATCATAAGCAAGGCTACAGAGCTAATAACGAGAAGCATGGTGATTTCGCTGAGTATCTGGTCTACGAAACCGAGTGGGGTGGCGGCCTGGAGTACGCCTACTACTTCGCCTGTGGGGTTGTAGGTGATCGCCTTGAGCATCACGCGCACGCGGCTGCCGTCGTGGATCTTCTGATCGTATACGACCACTTCGCGATCCAGGGCGCGCAGGACTCGGTCCGCGTCAATGGGGATGTTGCGGTCGTATTTTACGATGTTGCCCTTCTTGTCCAGGATTGTATAGAAGATGCTGTCTATGCGATCTTCGTCTCCTACGTGCGCCAGGTTCTGATCCTGTATCCGGATGATGTAGCGCAGGGTAGCCGTGGTCTGACGGTCGATATTCTCGTCTACGCGCTGGATCAAGAGATAATTGACGGTGAAGACAGACAGCACCCCGAAAATGGCGATGAAAGCGCCCAGCAAAAGGGTGGACCAGAGTGTAAGTCGGAATCTAAGTGACATGTGAATTGGTTAATTGGCTAACTAGCCTTGAACAACAACGCTATTGTGCTTCGTCACGCAACACGTAACCGACGCCGCGCACGGTCTGGATATAGCGCGGCGAGCCTGCCGCGTCGAGCTTGGCCCGCAGGTAGCGGATGTAGACTTCTAGGATATTGCTCTCACCGCTGAAATCGTAGCCCCAGATGCGGTCGTAGAAGGTGTCGCGGGTTAGCACCTGGTTGGTATGCCTCATGAGCAACTCAAGCATGTCGAACTCTTTGCTCGATAGGTCAACCACCTTGTCGCCAACCCATACCTGGCGTGCGGAGATATCGAGGGTGAGCACGCCAAGCTTAAGGACGGGAGACTGCGAGGAAGGGGCACGACGTCTGAGGAGCGCACGCACGCGCGCCAGGAGCTCTTCGGGCTGAAAAGGCTTGACCAGGAAATCGTCGGCCCCGCTATCGAGGCCATCGACTTTGTCTTCCAGGGTGCCCTTGGCGGTGAGCATCAGGATAGGGAAGTCATCGGCCTGGCGGAGGCGGCGGCACACCTCGATGCCGTCCATGCCGGGCAGCATCCAGTCCAGGATGACCAGGTCGGGCCGGCTCTCTGACACCTGGGCAAAGGTCTCACGACTATCGCCCGCGAGCGACACCTGGTAGCCCTCGTATGCCAGGTGCCGTTTGAGGGTTTCACGGATCTGTGGGTCGTCGTCCACGACAAGAATACGCATTCCTAATTATACCGTAATAAGGGACCGCCTATTAACGCGAATTAAACAGAGAACCCGAACAAACCTTGCGGTCTCTTCGGGCTTCTGTTGTCGCCTGCGCTCAACACACCTGCGACACCAGCAGTATATTCGGCACGGGCGCGGCAGTCAAGCGGTAGTGCGAAAAGTTTTCCACATCCGGCGGATATTTGGAAGGGGAAGTGCCGGGTGATGTTGTCTTGCGCATGATTGTCAAAAATGCTACAATTGCTCCGCACTGCGTCCGCCCAGCCAAACCCCCCGGCATGAGCACGTATTGACCAAATCCACATTTCAGGGAGCATCGCTGTATGCAACGTGAATACCATAAATGGCACAGCCCCATCTTGGGTCGAGAGATGGAGCTTTTATTATTCGGCACAGGTGGGCGGCCTGTGATAGCCTTCCCCACTTCGTTTGGCCGTTTTTACCAGAACGAGGATTTTTCGCTGGTCAACACTCTCAGCGAGCGCTTCGAGTCGGGCGAATTGCAGATGATTTGCGTCGACTCGGTGGACACAGAGTCGTGGTACAACCGCCAGGTGCCGCCGAACGCACGCGCCGAGAGGCACAACCAGTACGAGCAGTACTTGATCCAGGAGGTTATCCCCTTCTTCCAGGAGCGCAACCCCCGTGTGGCCTGGGAGCTGAATGTGACCGGCGCATCGTTCGGCGCGTACCACTCGATCAATTTCGGGTTCAAGCATCCCGACGTGGTGCGCCGTATCCTGGCGATGAGTGGCGCGTACTCGCTCCAGTTCCTGGCAAGCTCCGGCCTCGACTCAGAGGTCTATTTCAACTCTCCGCTCGACTACGTACCCAATTTGCACGACGATTGGTACCTGTCGCGCATGAGGCAGCAGGATATCATACTGGCGGTCGGCGCGGAAGACATCTGCCGCGCGTCCACAGAGGAGATGTCTCGTGAGTTGTGGGCGAAGGCCGTACCCAACAACCTCGACGTCTGGGACGGGGCCTGGCACGACTGGCCCTGGTGGAAACTGATGGTTTTGAAGTATCTGTAGTGCGGACGGTGGACGATGGACGGTGGACGATGGACGATGGACGATGGACGGTGGAGGTGTAAAACGTAAAACGTAAAACGTAACTGTTACCGTCTACCGTCTACCGTCTACCGTCTACCGTCATCGCGTATCACTCAATAGGAGGAGAGACACATGGCTGAAGAGAAAGTTGTCGGCTTGCTGGTGGGAAGGGAGAATACCTTCCCGCACGCTTTTATTGATCGGGTGAACTCGAAGAACATGGGCGTGCGCGCCGAGTTCTGCAAGCTGGGTGGCACTCGTATGGACGAGACGATCCCCTATGCTGTGATCGTGGACCGCATCTCGCACGAGATCCCGTACTACCGAGGCTTCCTGAAAAAGGCTGTGCTCGATGGCGCGGTCGTAATCAACAACCCGTTCTGGTGGGCCGCCGACGACAAGTTCTTCGAGGCCGCGCTGGCCCACATGCAGGGTGTGGCCGTGCCCAAGACCATAGTGCTCCCGCAGAAATCGTATGTGGAGGGTGTGGTCGCCGAGTCGCTGCGCAACCTGGAATACCCGCTAGATTGGAAAGCTATCGCGGAATACGTCGGCTTCCCGGCCTTCCTCAAGCCGTTCTGGGGCGGCGGCTGGAAGAACGTATACAAGGTGCACAACATCGAGGAGTTGATCTGGGCATTCGACCAGACAGGCGAGCTGGGCATGATCCTCCAGGAGGGTATACAGTTCGATAAGTATTCCCGGTGTATTTGCCTGGGGCAAGAGAATATCAAGGTGATACGCTATGAGCCTGGCAACCCATTCCACATGCGCTATGTCGTGGACGACCCTGATACTTTTTTTGGTAAAGAGTTGCACGAGCGAATTGTGAGGGACTGCAAGACGCTGATGAGCTCGCTCGGATACGATATGTGCACGGCGGAGTTCGCGGTGCGAGATAACATCCCTTACGCGATTGACTGGCTGAATCCCGCGCCCGACATGGACTACCACTCGATCACACCCACCTACTTCGAGTGGGTGGTCGAGAACATGGCGAACCTAGTGATCCAGCGCGCACTCCAGGGTTACACCCCCGGCTACAATTGGCGCTGGGATTATTACCTCAACTCGACCCCGCCTCCCCTAAGCAATCCTGTCAAGAACTGGGACGAGTTCGCCAACCCCGAAGCAGCAGCCGCAGCCCAGGAAAAGAAGCCCAGGAGCAACAAGAGCAAGGAATGACGGTAGACGGTGGATGGTGGACGGAAATTACGAATTACGAATTACGAATTACCATTATCTATCGACTACCGTCTACTGTCTACCGTCCACCGTCATATAGAGAGGCAGCGCGAGCATGAGTAGCGAATCCCAGGCAAATATTGACGCCGAGAGCGCGCATCCCGCGATAGAGGACTACCACGAGTTCCTGGCGGCTAATCCCGCGCTGGCAGCCGATTCTCAGGAGAAGCTGGAGCGCCTGAGCCACGAGCGCAATCTGGTGTTTCGTGACGAGCCGTTCAGCCGCTATCTCCGCCCGCACTTCGTTACGGCAGGCCAGCACAAGGTGATCACCGACGTGGTTGGCACGCTGGCCTCGGCTTTCGTCAAGCTGCGGCGGGCGATCATGCAGGACCCACGCCTGGTGGATGAACTCGACCTTACGCCGGAGGAGCGCAGGCTTTGCATGATCGATCCGGGCTTTGAGGAGCCTTCCACCAGCGCTCGGCTCGACTCGTTCTGGTCCGAGCGCGATTGGCGATTCGTCGAAATGAACGCCGAATCGCCAGCCGCCATCGCCTACGAGGACGTGCTGGCCGAGGTATTCCTGGAGTTGCCGGCGATGCAGGAGTGGACGCGGCAGCGCGGGTACAGCGTGCAAGGCTTGTTCGCCAGGGATCGCTTCATGCAGGCCATAGAGCAGACGTGGCGAGAGTTCAGGAGCAACCGGGGCGCGTCCGCGTTCAACGAACGGCCCAATATCGCCATTGTTGACTGGGCCGACGTGCCCACCGCCAGCGAGTTCGTGCTGTTCAAAGAGTATTTCGAGGCCAGGGGTCTCAACGTCCTGATCACCGACCCGCGCAACCTCGAATTCAGCGGCGGCAGGCTACGCGACGGCGACTTCGTGATCGATATATTCTACAAGCGCGTGCTGACGAGCGAGTTGCTGGAAGATATGACCACCGCCAGGCCGACGCTCGAGGCATACGAAGCGGGCACGGTGTGTGTGATCAATTCGTTCAGGGCGAAGCTGCTGCACAAGAAGATGAGCCTGGGGCTGTTGCACGATGACGCCAACGCGCACCTGTTCAACAAGCACGAGTTGGAAGTGATAAGGAAACATATCCCCTGGACGCGCAAGGTTGCCGAGGGTAACAGTACGTTTAACGGCGAGCCGGTAGACCTGTTGCCTTTCATCGCGGAGAACAGGGAGCGGCTGGTCCTGAAGCCGAACGATGAGTATGGCGGTAAAGGTGTGAGCATCGGCTGGACGATGGACGACGCTGAGTGGCAGCGGGCGATCAAAGAGGCCCTGGAAAGCCCGTTTGTGGTCCAGTGGGCAGTCCAACTCGACCAGGAGCCGTATCCGTACTACGACGCGGAGCACGGCGTCAGCTTCCGCGACCTGACGGCAGACCTCGACCCGTTCGTGTTTGGATCCGATACGCAAGGCATCCTGACCAGGCTATCAGCCGCCGCCCTGTTGAACGTGACGGCGGGCACGGGGTCGGTGGTGCCGACTATGGTGGTGTCTAAGGATGCGTGAAACGCGAAACGCGAAACGCGAGCTACAAGTGGTCATTTGTCGCTCATCGCTCACCAGTCATAACTCGTTATCGTTTCTTGCGCATCGCGTTTCGCGTTTCGCGTTTCACCGCTAGGAGCATGGCTATGCAGAAGATGTTCACCATTGGGGTGGAAGAGGAGTTCCAGATCGTCGATCCTTCGACGCGCGACCTGAGGCCGCACGTCGAGCAGATGCTGGCGAGCGGCGACCCCCTGTTCACCGAGAATATCAAGCGCGAGATGATACAGTCCATGGTGGAAACTGTATCGCCTATTTGCGAAAGCGTGGAGGACGCACGGCGCGAGGTGATCAAGCTGCGATCCGGGCTGGGCGAGCTGGCGGCAAAGAGCGGGCTTGCCATCGTTGGGGCCGGGGCGCACCCGTTCTCTCACTGGCAGAGCCAGCTTATCACAGAGCACGACCGCTATAAGCTCCTTGAGGAAGACCTGCAAGACGTCGTGCGCTCAATCCTCATATTCGGCCTGCACGTGCACGTGGGCATACCTGACCGCGACCTGCTGGTGGAGATCATGAACGAGGCGCGCTATTTTCTGCCTCACATGCTGGCGCTGTCCACCAATTCACCTTTCTGGCAGGGGCGGGTGACCGGCCTCAAATCTTACCGCACGATTGTGTGGCAGCAGTTCCCGCGCACCGGCATCCCATCTACCTTCAATTCGTGGGCAGATTTCGAGGGGTTCGTGAACCTGCTGATCAAGACGAACTGCATCGACAACGGCAAGAAGATCTGGTGGGACTTGCGCCCGCACCCCTATTTCAGCACGCTGGAATTCCGCGTGTGCGACATGCCGACCACCGTCAATGATGCGATCATGCTGGTGGGGTTGTTCCAGGCCATCGTCGCCAAGCTGTACAAGTTGCGGAAGCGTAACATAGGGTTCCGCTTGTACGATCGCGCGCTGATCATGGAGAACAAGTGGCGCGCCGCCAGGTACGGGATAGACGGCATGCTGATCGACTTCGGCAAGCGCGAGGAAGTGCCGATGCGGGCGCTCGCCGCCGAGCTGCTTGAGTTCGTGGACGACGTAGTGGACGACCTGGGCAGCCGGAAGGCGGTTGAGCATGTCAACACCCTCCTGAAGATCGGCACGGGAGCCGACAGGCAGCTTGAAGTGTTCCGCAATACGGGGGACATGAACGCGGTGGTGGACTATCTGATTTCGGCTACGTTGGAGGATACGCAGGTGGCAGCTACGGCATAGGGTGTGCTACAATTGGAGCAGTCTTTCTTTTATAAGCCCCAACCCTCATGACAATCTATGATCTCAAGAAATGAATTGAGGAGGATTGCGCGTGCGCGATTGAAAGACGCCCAAGTTCTGCTGAAGTCAGGCAGATATGATTGATGGAGCTACTTACCTTTGTGGATACGCAGTTGAACTTGCTCTAAAAGCTTGAATCTGCACGACACTGAAATGGCAGGCCTTTCCAGTTACGAGGAGAGAGTTCGAGCCCTTTGCAAGCTTCAAGACGCACAACTTGGACACCTTATTGGCCTTATCCGGGCAAGAGAACAAGATTCGGAGCAACTATATCCGGCAGTGGTCGATTGTCTCTGCTTGGGACCCGGAAACGCGGTACAGGGCAATAGGCAGCGTAACTCAAACTGATGAGAGGGCAATGATTGCTTCGGCACAAGACCTTTTGAGAGTGCTATGAAAGAGTTCGTTGACAACTTCACACGTCTAGCGGCCAAAATCGCACAGGAGAAAGGTGATCTAAGCCTTTTTGCGCTTGTGCTACGAGAAGATGCGCCCAATAGATGGGATTTGTTAATAGCTGCTTCCTGGATCGGCGAAGACAAGGTGGATATGCTTAATTATGTAGTGGATGAAATCAAATCCACGCTTGGCACCGAAGCGCTGCTAATGCTCTCGCGTATTGTGTTGCTGGAAGCGCAGAACCCGGCTGTTCAGGAACTCAACACAGCCACGCCTGTTGAGAATGGGAAAGTTGAATTGCGAGACAGCGATTTCTTCGGGTTGCCGGTCGAACGCGCCTATATCATTGCTTCGAAACGTCCCGCAGCAGCCTGAAACTTATATCTCATAATTTGTGCGCTATGGCCGATGACAGCCAGAAACGACCGGACACGCTCATATCC
>JBAURA010000005.1:0-2605 GCA_049580985.1 Chloroflexia bacterium | reverse complement strand
GGCCAGGGAGAGGGGCACCAGGGGATCGAGACCGTGGCGGGCAGGCAGATAAATCGTGGCGCGCTCCAGCAGCACGAGCATAGCCGGGTCGGGGTCGTCGTAGGTCTGCCAGGGGGGTGTGACGGGCGCGAAATCGGGGGCGAGGGCGAGGTTGGCTGTGACCGCGCCGGACGGCCCGAAATCGCCCCAGATGAGGAAGTCGGCGGCCAGGCGGGTGCGCTCGGCCTGGGCCTGCGAGTCGTCAAGGGGGGTGGTGTGGGAGGAAAGGATTGTGAGATCGGTGATGCCGCCGCTGCTCGCGCTGCGTGCGATGTAGTCGGCTAGGAGGGTGGTGGGAGCGGGTGCGCCTGCGGTGTCCGGCGCGCCGGCGAAAAGGGCGATGCCTATCACCATTCCTTGCGGTTTGGGGGGAGCGTTCGCGCCGGTTACGAGGATCGTGACGCTCAGCAGCATGAGCGCGAGCGAGCCTGCTACAATCATCACGAGGGCGCGGCGCGGGACCAAAGTGGCGAAGCGCGCGATCAGATCCGCCGACTTAGGCCCGGTCTTGGCTATGGGCCGAGGGGTGTTACGTGGTGCCTTCCTCCTGCCGAGTTGCGTACCGGCCTGCACGGCAGCGGAATAGAGTCGGAGGAAGCTTGTGCGAATACCTGGGGGGGTTGGCCCTGGCTGCTGCGCGGGCGGGGTCGGTTGTAGCTGCTCCTGGATAGCCGTGTCGTCGAGGGCATGGGTGGTGTCGTCCGGGAATGGGTAGGCGTGCTGGGCACGCTTGCGCCGGGCGGTGTCGTAGATCAGCACGCCCAGCCCCAGGAGGAGCAGGGTTGCGCCGAGGAAGGCCAGGCAGGTTAGTTCCATGGGGGGTTAGGGATTAGGGATTAGGGGTTAGGGGTTAGGGGTTGAGGGGTTAGGCGATGAGATATGAGGATCAGAACTTTGGGGTGTGGCCTCGCTAGGCCCTAATCCCTGATCCCTAACCCCTAATCCCTCCATTTTTTGGCGAACGCGCGCTTCGTGGCCGCGATTGGTGGGGCGGTAGTAGCGGCGTCCTTTCAGGGAGGGTGGTAGATGTTCCTGTTCGACCTGGGCGTCTTCGTAGTCGTGGGCGTATTTGTAGTCTTTGCCGTAGCCGAGGCCCTTCATCAGACGGGTGGGAGCATTGCGGAGGTGTATGGGCACAGGCTCGTTGCGGGTGCGGGCTACGTCGTCTTTCACCAGGCTGTAGGCCGTGTAGACCGCGTTGCTCTTGGGAGCGACCGATAGATAGACGACCGCCTCGGCCAGCGCAAGCTCGCCTTCGGGCATGCCGAGGAAGTGGACGGCCTGCTGCGCGGCCATGCAGAGGGTGAGGGCGTGGGGGTCAGCCATGCCGATGTCCTCGGTCGCCATGCGGACCACGCGGCGCGCTACGTAGAGGGGGTCTTCGCCCGCTTCGAGCATGCGGGCCAGCCAGTAGAGGGAGCCGTCCGAGTCGGAGTCGCGCACCGACTTGTGGAGGGCTGAGATCGCATCGTAATGCCCATCGCCGGCGCGGTCGTATTGCAGCCAGCGTTTCTGGGCGGCGTCCTCAACTGCCTCTACGGTCACGGTGCGCGAGCCGTCCGCGCCCGGCGGGGTGGAGACGGTGGCAAGCTCAAGCGTATTGAGCAGCGAGCGGGCGTCGCCGTCGGAGATGGCTAGCAGGTGCTCGCGCGCTTCGCCTACGAGTTGGGCTTGTAGAGCGCCCAGCCCGCGCTCATCATCCGCGAGGGCGGTGTCCAGGATGCGCTCAAGGTGCTCCGGCTTGAGGGGGTGGAGGACGACCACACGGGCGCGCGATAGGAGGGCCGAATTGACCTCGAACGAGGGATTCTCGGTGGTGGCCCCTATGAGGGTGACGGTGCCGTTCTCTACGTAAGGGAGGATAGCGTCCTGCTGGCTCTTGTTGAAGCGGTGGATCTCGTCTATGAAGAGGATGGTGCGCTGATCTGTATCAGATAGGCGCTCGGCGGCTTCCTTTACTATGCGACGCAGGTCGGCCACGCCGGCGGAGACCGCGCTCACGGGGGCGAAGGCCGAGCGGGTGGTGTTGGCGATCACCTGGGCGAGCGTGGTCTTGCCGCTGCCCGGCGGCCCCCACAGGATGAGGGAGGGCAGGCGGTCGGCCTCGATTGCGCGCCGCAGGGTCTTGCCCACCCCCAGGATGTGCTCTTGCCCGACTATCTCGGAGAGGGCGCGCGGGCGCATGCGGGCAGCCAGGGGAATTGCGGAATGCGGAATGCGGAATGCGGAATGCGGAGTAGCCTCCGGCACGTCCGGTGCTACCTGCTTTTCCTGCTGGGCAGGGGTCGATTTCAGCGCGGAATTAGAACGTTTGTGCATGTTGCTATTATAGCATAAGTAGCGCTTGGGAGTGGGATTATACCCTTAATGAGGGTGTGCAGATCCTGATTCTAAGTGAAGCAAATTCTCGTTGTATATGCGTAAGCTACCCAGTCTCCTTTGTCATTCTGAGTGGTTCACAAACGAAGAAGTAGCAGTAAACGAACTAACGAATAGGTTGTCATTCTGAGCGAAGCGAAGAATCCGGTGGGCAAAGATCCTGTTTGTGGGTGTAAGATCCACGCCT
>JBAURA010000004.1:0-5199 GCA_049580985.1 Chloroflexia bacterium | reverse complement strand
CTCAATAATAGCACACTCTCGCCGATTTGCTACGGGCGTAATACTTACCTAACACAAAGATACCTCGTATGGGTTTTCCAGGGTTGGCGGCTGGCGGGTACAATAGGACTTACTAAGGTGAGGCCATATGACCAACCGGCATGCGATAGACTATTCCCGGCGGGCCGGCAGCAGGTTGATCCTGCTGGCGTCTCTTTTCTTTCTCGGTGGCTTGTTCTCTGCTACCGCCGCCGCGCTTTCGCACTGGTCGCCGCCATCCCGGCCCCTGCCCCCCGCAACCCCCACCCCGCAAGCGAGGGTTACCACGACTTCTACCCCGACGCCCATGCTTGCTGCGGCTTCAGCCACCGTCACACCCATCCTCCGGATAAGCTCTAGAACGCCCATGCCTCCGTCGCCCACTGCCCCATCTACCCTGGTACCGCCATCTGCCACCCCGACCGATACGCCTATCGCGCCTACCGCTACCGAGGTGCCCCCTACCTCTATCCCCACCCCCCAGCCTACGCCCATCGATTCGGTCCTCCCACTGACGGGCAGGCCCCGGCCTTAGTTCTCGCGGGCGCGCGTTAAATCTGCCTGTACAACTCTCTGAACCGGCGAATCTCCGCGCTTGCTTCATAACACGCGCGCCACCAGCATGTGGCTTATCACCCAGGCTATAGTGACCTCGCCGTACCCCATACGCGATATATCCACCGGGTGCATATGATCGGGCGCGAGCGACCTCAAATAGGCATCCGTCGACTCGTAGACAGCTTGCTTGTACTTTTGGACCATCGGCAAGCTGACCCGCACCCGCCGCGCCCATTCGTGCCAACTATACTCGGGCCACTCGAAGTCGTTCCAGGTCGGGCCGGGCAGCGGCAGGCAGTCGCTCACGCCCACTTTGCCGTCAAGCGTGGAGGCGAAAAGTGGAATACAGCCTTGCTATATATCCGCCATTATAGCCCAACACCCCACCCCCGAAACCCGCCCCTCGCTGCTACCGTATAATATCTATAAATCCTCTGTAAACCGCAATCCAAAATCCAAAATCCGAAATCCGAAATCCGAAATCCGAAATCCGAAATCCGAAATTCCATGTATTCTCGACCTCGACCTAATCGTTGGGCAACCTCTGATAGCCCTGACCACAACCAGCCGCCCGACCGCGTGGCTCTAAGGCGGCTGTTTCGCCTGGCCGCACCGTACTGGCGGCAGTTGCTCCTGGCCGCCGTCTGCCTGGTGATCTCCACGCTCCTCACCCTGGCTTTCCCGCTCCTCATCCAGGGGATCGTGGATGGCGCGATTGTCAGCAAGGACCCCAGCGCGATGACCGGCCTCGCGCTTCTCATGGTCGGCATATTCGTCGTGCAAGCCGTCTTCAACTTCGGTCAATCCTATCTACTCTCCTTCACGGGCGAACGCCTGATAGCCGACCTGCGCAAGCGGGTGTACGCCCACCTGCAATCGCTCTCCCTGGGCTTCTACGATAATCAGCGGGTGGGCGAACTGACCTCTCGCCTCAGCAACGACGTGACTGCGGTCCAGGCCGGTCTCACGAACAACCTGATCGGCCCTATCGGCCAGGTGCTCACACTGATCGGCGGCCTCACCATGATCATCCTGATCGACTGGCGGATGCTCGCGGTAGTGGCGCTGGTGGTGCCGCCCATATTCATCGTGGGACGCTTCTTCGGCGGGCGTCTCCAGAAAGTCTCCGAGCAGGCGCAATCCGCCCTGGGCGAGGCCACCACCGTGCTCGAAGAGACGCTGGCCGCGCCTCGCATCGTGAAGGCGTTCGGGCGCGAAGCCTATGAGGTAGGGCGCTATAGCGGGGCGGTCGAGACCTCGTTCCGTTTGGGCTTGAGCCGGAGCATGAATCGGTCGATCTTTATCGCGCTCATGGGCTTCGTCACTTTCTCCGCGCTGGCTGGCATCATGTGGTTTGGGGGGATGGAAGTGCTCAACGGCAACCTCAGCCCCGGCCACCTGGTCGCCCTCCCTATCTACGTGATCCTCGCCACAGGTCCTATCAGCGCGCTGACAGGCGTCTATGCCAGCCTACAGGAGTCGAGCGGGGCAGCCCAGCGCCTGTTTGCTATTCTCGATACTTCGCCCGACATAGCCGATGCGCCCGGTGCCGTGCCTCTGCCCCAACCACCTCGCGGCGAGATAGAATTCCGCGAGGTGACGTTCCATTACGCGGGCGGCCCCGACGTCCTTCACGCGCTATCGCTGCACGTCAGGCCGGGCGAGGTGCTCGCGCTCGTGGGGCCGAGCGGCGCGGGCAAGAGCACCCTCGCCGGCCTCATCCCGCGATTTTACGACGTGCAAGTTGGGGCCGTGCTGGTAGACGGCCATGATGTGCGCGGCCTCCAGGTTGACAGCTTGCGGGCCGGCATAGCCATAGTCCCGCAGGAGACGCAGCTATTCGGCGGCACAATCTACGAGAATATCGTCTACGGAAAGCTCGACGCAACCGACGAAGAAGTGCGCGCGGCCGCTCGTGCAGCCAATGCCCACGGCTTCATAACTGAGTTGCCGGACGGCTACAACAGCGTCGTGGGCGAGCGCGGCGTCAAGCTATCGGGTGGACAGCGCCAGCGCGTCGCCATCGCGCGCGCCCTCCTGCGCGATCCACGCATCCTCATCCTGGACGAAGCTACATCGTCGCTGGACAACGAGAGCGAAGCCCTGGTCAAGCAGGCTCTTGAACGGTTGATGCGCGGGCGCACCGTCGTGATCATCGCCCATCGCCTCTCCACCGTGGAGAAGGCCGACCGTATTGCCGTGATCGAAGATGGTAGGGTAGCCGAGTTGGGCACGCACGCCGAGCTCCTTACTCTCGAAGGTTTATACCACCGCCTCTACACTCGCCACTCTGCCGGCCTGCCATTGGACGAACCGCCTCCGACCGACGACCTTGAGGAACTGGCGACCCGCGAAGCTGCCATCTCAGGCGCGGTATGAGCCTGTTGCACTAGGAGGCAGGCTTGAACGATCCCTCTCTAGACGTGGTAGTAATAGGCGCTGCTGGGGTTGATACCAACATCTTCCTTGCCGGAGGCGACGTAGACTTTAGCGTAGAGGCCAATTTCGCGCAGAACCTCGATTACGTAGGTGGCGCGGGCGGCTACTCGAGCCGTGGCTTCGCCCGCCTGTGCAAGCGAACGGCTTTCATCGGCTACGTGGGCGACGACCACAACGGTCGGTTTCTGGCCGGAGAATTGGCGGCAAGTGGTATCGAGACTACATTGTTCATCGACCCGGCGGGCACCCGGCGTAGCGTCAACATTATGTACCGCGATGGCCGGCGCAAGAACTTCTACGATGGGCGAGGCGCCATGCACGTCCGCGCCGACCCGCAAGCGTGCAAGCATGTCATGTCCCGCGCACATCTCGCGCACTTCACTATCGAGAACTGGACCAGGCACCTGCTTGCCCCTGCTAAAGAGCTTGGCCTGATTATCTCCTGCGACTTACAAGACGTCGTTTCGCCGGATGACCCTTATCGGGCGGACTACGTAGCGCAGGCCGACATCCTCTTCTTTTCCTCTACTAACTTCTCCGATCCTTCCGATTTGATCGCCGGCTTCCTGGATGCCGGCCCGGCGCGCGTCGTGGTGGCGGGTATGGGCAACCGTGGGTGCGCCCTCGGCACGCGTCATGCCGGCGTTCGCTTCTTCGACCCTGTCTCCCTCGAAGAGCCGGTTATCGACACGAACGGCGCGGGCGATGGCCTCGCCGCCGGTTTCCTCTCGTCCTATTGCCTCGACGGCTATAGCCTGGAGGACTCTATATTGCGCGGCCAGATCGTCGCCCGCTATACTTGCACCCAGAAGGCCGACTCCTCTCACCTGATCAGCATGGCCCAATTGGACGAGTACTTCCTACGCATGAGATCCACCTGACGAATGTCCCTCCCCTCCTACCTCCCACCCAGCTTCATCGCCACCAACACTCAAGAGCGCGGCGCGGTCGGTGTCGAGTGGATGAAGCGCCTACCCTCTATACTGTCGGACTGCGAGCGTCGCTGGTCGATCAAGATAGGCATGCCTTTTGCTGGGCTATCCTACAACTATGTCGCTCCCGCCATACGCACTGACGGGACGCCCCTCGTAGTCAAGATTTGCTATCCAGGCCGCGAGGTTACGGACGAAGCCAACGCTCTCCGCGTCTATGCGGGTGCTGGCGCAGTCGACTTGCTGGATTTCGACGATGATTTGGGCATCATACTGCTTGAGCATATCAAGCCGGGAGCAATGCTTTCAAGCATAGAGGATGACGCCGAAGCCACCTCCATAGCCGCTTCCGTCATGCGCCAACTCAGGCATCCCGTGCCCTCCGGGCACTCCTTCTTTACCGTGGCCGATTGGGCCAAAGGTATGGTCCGCTTGCGACAGGAGTTCGACGGCGGCACAGGCCCCTTCCCCGCTTATCTCGTAGGCATGGCAGAGCGCCTGTTCGCCGTGCTACTGCCGTCCCAGGCCGAGCCTGTGCTGTTGCACGGCGACCTCCACCACTACAACATCCTCTCGGCGGAGCGCCAGCCCTGGCTTGCCATCGACCCGAAAGGCATAGTGGGCGAGCCTGCCTACGAGACGGGCGCGCTCATTCGCAACCCCGTGCCTCAAATACTCTCCGCGCCCAACCTCGACCGCATCGTTGCGCGGCGCATCCGCCAACTCTCGGACGAGCTTAGCTACGACCGCCAACGGATCTATGGCTGGGCCGTCGCACAGGCCGTCCTCTCCGCATGGTGGACCTACGAGGACACCGAGGGTAACGTAGGCGAGGACTTCTATAAGTTCCTGGAGTTCACAAAAGTACTCGCTTCCTTGGAGAAGATCCGCGCGTGATTATCTTTTTGTTGAACCACAGAGACACAGAGGCACAGAGATCCTTGTTTAGAACTCTGTGCCTCTGTGTCTCTGTGGTTCAGACCTAACTGACCGCGCTCTCCATAGTCGTAGCCGCCGGTACAGCCTGGGTTCGCCTCGCCTGTCGCTCGACGTAGAAGGCCAGCATTCCACCCAGCACCGTGATCGTTATCTGAGCGATAGCCAGCACCAGAAACGGCGTGGTCATGCTCAGCTTGTACAGCATCGCCGTCAAGATCGAGCTTGCGAACCCGGCTACCGTACGCGTGGTGCTGAACACCCCCTGCAACTTGCCCCTCGCATTGTCCGGCGATAAGTTGGCGATGAACGAGCT
>JBAURA010000003.1:0-3884 GCA_049580985.1 Chloroflexia bacterium | reverse complement strand
CGGTAACGTTAGCAAATTGTGCTTGTTCGGACAAGCGTATTAATTGAACTATGTTTCAAAGCAGAGGAAGCAGAGAAAAGCAAAGGAAAAAGTAGGGGTCGATCATAACTGCCCATCGTCCATCGTCTATCGTCCATCGTCGTTACTCGGCCTTCAAGAATCCGAATAGGATCTTATTGAAGAGTGCGGGCTTCTGGTAAAAGGGCCTGTGCCCGCAGCCGCGCATGATCGCCAACCGGGCTTGCGGGATGTTGCGTGCGAAGAGAGTCGCGTACTCCAAAGGTACAACCCGGTCGCGCGACCCCCACACTACAAGCGTAGGCATCGTCAACCTGTGCAACATTGGATAGACCGACTCCTCATTTATCATTTTCAGGCAGGGGCGCCTGCCCCGCGACTGTAGCATCAGCCTAATAATTTGTGGGTAGAGAGCTACGTCGAAGGTGCTTCGGTCCGCCAGTATTAACAGGGGCGCAGCCCACCCCATGCTTATTCTCGGCATACCCGCGCTGCATATCAACACTAACCGCTGCACTCGCTCAGGGCAGTGTGCCGACGTGGCCACGGCTATCTGCCCGCCCATCGAGTGCCCCACAAGCTGAATGCTGTCCAGCCCCAGCCTATCCAGGAAAGCGGCCATGAACCGCCCATAAGCGGCCAGCCCGTAGTCGGGCAGCTCGCCTGACTCGCCAAAGCCCGGCAAGTCAAGCGCGTATACGTGGAACCGCTCCGCGATTGCCGGAAATGTATGTGGATACCACAGGTCGGCCCCGACCAGGAACCCATGCACCAGCACCACAGGCGGGCCTGGGTTATCGTGCCCGGCCTCGATATAGCGCACGCTCACACCGTCCACCTCAACCCTGTGCTCGGTGTGAGTGGCTCGGGGGCTGCTCTTCCGGGCGGTGGCGAGGGCGCTGCTCATTCCTTGATGTAGTGGTATTCCTCGTCCCACTGCCACTCTTCTTTAGGGATAGTCTCCAACTGCACCTCGATACGCGGCCTGAGGGGGTCGATGCGCTTTACGAGGTGGATATCCACCACCCTGTTGTCGTTGATTTCCAGGCTCTCGCAGATGGCGTCCTGTGCTATTTTGAGGCCGCCGTCGAGGTCCCTCTTCATAGGGGTGGAGAAGTAGAAGTCGATGAACAGCGACAGGTAGCCCGACTGCAAAGCCTGGAGGGTCTCGTCGGACATATTACCTGAGAAACGCAGGTCGCGCAGGTGCTCGGCCACCATGCCTTTCCACCGACGCGCTTCGGTGCTCAACACTCGCCGCCCGTTGACCGTAGCGTACTGGTTGTTTACGCCTGGCGGCAGAGGCAAATGGATCTGCAACACCCCCAGCGTTTCGGCCCTGCTCCGCATGGGTAGATTATAGCACACGGGGCGGTTGGCGGTTGTCAGTTGTCAGTTGTCAGTTGTCGGATGTATCAGCTGATGGATAGTGATTACGTATCTGTAGTGTGGATTCGAAGCAGAGGAAGCAGAGATAGCAGAGGTAAGCAGAGAACCATAAGAAAACTCTGCTTACCTCTGCTATCTCTGCTTCCTCTGCTTTGAAGAAACAGTTCATATAGCATAACTGCCATGTGGTAGCCGAAATGTACGTCTACCGATTACCGACTACCGACTACCGACTACCGTCCGTGTTATAATGAGGCCAAGATATACCAAGGAGCGTTATTGAATGGCAAACGAATTACGCAGGCTATTGACATACGTCGTTGAGAACCCTGTTATGGAGATTGAGAAGCGCGAGGCGGAGTTGAACGCTACGGCGGTGCAGGACGTGGTCGAGGAGATCGCCGAGATCAATGAGGACCAGCGGGCGGATGCAGCCAGGCTCGCGCCCTATTTCGAGGAAGGCCTTAAGCGCGCCGCACGCGAGGGCGGCAAAGTCACGGTCGATGACACCGACACGATGGGCAACGGCATAGCCGATGCGTTCGCCCGCTTCATGGTCACTACCGGACTGGCGACCTCTCAAAGCCAGGAAATAGGCGAAAACCACTACCGTTACACGTTCGAGTTGGACTGGGAACGCCTGCGCCGGATCGCCCAGAGGGCAGGCATCGACCTGGACTCTGCGGTCCGCGAGACGTGAAGCGCGAAACGCGCACTTAGCACAGTCGCAATCCCTAATCCCCAATCCCTGATCCCCGACCCCTGAAACTAATGATCGATCCTCTTGAGCAAGAAGCATCTACGGCAGTGCAGAGCGAGGTTGGCGCGTCGATGCCGCGCGCCGAGGGGGCGGTGCCGCGCAGGCCGTTCCAGGAATTGCAAGAGAAGATCGGCTATACCTTCAGCGAGGAAGAGTACCTGCGCAACGCGATGGTGCACAAGTCGTATCTGCACGCCGTACCGGACCTGTCCGGCGGCTCGAACGAACGGCTTGAGTTCCTGGGCGACTCGATACTCGGTTTCATCGTTTCCAGCGACCTGTACCTTGCCTATCCCGACACGCCCGAAGGCCAGCTTACCTCGTGGCGGGGCGCGCTGGTCCGCCTCACGACCCTTGCCAAGATCGCGGAGCCACTGGCGCTGGGTGAGTATATGTATATGAGCCGGGGCGAGGAGGTAGCGGGGGGCCGCACGCGGGGCACTAACCTGGGGCGTGCTATCGAAGCCTTGCTGGGAGCGGTCTACCTGGACGGCGGCCAGGAGGCGGTGCGCGGTGTGTGGCGTACGATCCTGGGTGAAGCCGATTCTGCCGTCGCCCGTATCGAGGAGGTTTTGCGCGGCGACTTCAAGACGCAGCTACAGCAGTACGCGCAGGCCCATCTCAAACAGACCCCACTCTACAGGATGGTGGGGACGTCCGGCCCCGACCACGCCAAGCAGTTCAAGGTGGAAGTGCTGGCCGGCGACCGGGTGCTGGCCGCAGGCACCGGCACCAATAAGCAGATGGCGGAGCAGGCCGCAGCCGAGAATGCGCTGGCAATACTGAAGGACGAAGGACGAAAGACGAATGACGAATGACGCTTATGTATTACCTTCGTCTTTTGTATGCGTCTTTCGTCGGTAACTAGCCTATGCCACAGTTCGAGGACATGACTATATTCACGGGTAATGCCAACCCGGAGCTTGCGGAGGCTATCGCCGGTCGTCTGAGGATGGGGCTGGGCAATGCCCAGGTGTTCGAGTTCTCCAACGAGAATATATTCGTCAAGATCGACGAGAGCGTGCGCGAGAACGACGTGTTTATAATCCAGCCGTTTTCTACACCCCTCCACCGCTCGATCATGGAACTGCTGATCATGATCGATGCGGCCAAGCGCGCGTCCGCGGGGCGGATCACAGCCGTGGTGCCCTACTACGCTTACGGGCGCACCGACAAGAAGGACCAGCCGCGCGTACCTATTACTGCTCGCCTGGTTGCCGACATGATCACGGTGGCGGGGGCCGACCGTATGCTGACCATTGATCTGCACGCCGGGCAGATACAGGGGTTCTTCAACATCCCGGTGGACGAGTTGACGGCTATGTTCCTGCTGGCCGACCATTTCAGGAACAAGAGGCTCAAGGACCGGGTGGTTGTATCCACCGACATAGGCAACGCCAAGCGCGCCCGCAACTTCGCGGAGTTGATAGACGCGCCCCTGGCTATCGTGGAGAAGCGGCGCACGGGGAACGCAGACCGCACAGAGGTCCTCAACCTGATCGGCGATGTGGCGGGTAAGACGGTGATCTTGGTAGACGACGAGATAGACACGGCAGGCTCGATGGTGCAGGCGGTGAAGGTGGTAGTGGAGCAAGGAGCGAAGGAGGTGTATGCTTCCTGTGTGCACCCGGTCTTCTCAGGTCCGGCGGTCGAGCGCCTGCGTGCCGCACCCATCGTGGAGATCGTGACCACCGACACTATCCCGTTGCCGCCGGAG
>JBAURA010000002.1:0-3711 GCA_049580985.1 Chloroflexia bacterium | reverse complement strand
CTGGTACTGATAGTGCTGCTCCTGCCTATTATCCTGGTTTTTATTGTGCCGTTCCCGGAGAATTACACCTGGCTCACCGCCTTCCGCGACGCGGCCATCATTTACGCCAGCTTTTTCATGTGCGTGGGCGCTCTCCTCTTAATTGTTGTAGCGGTCTTGATAGGAATGATAGTCATGGCCGTGCAGGGCAAGATCGTGCCGGCGCTGGAGAAGGTTGACGATACCGCCAAGACTGTGCGTGGCACGGCCACCTTCGTAAGCGAGAGCGTGGTCGCCCCCATCATCAAGGTAGCGGGTGCGGCGGCAGGAGCGAAGGCGATGGTGCAGACGCTGATGAGGGGTGGTAAGCCGAAGGGCAAGGGGAAGAAAGAGGAGAAGGCGTAAATGGCGAAGCAGGGCGGCGACTCCAGCTTCCTGATCGGCCTGGTGCTCGGCCTGGCCGTAGGCGCGGCAATCGCCATCATCCTCACCGAGGTGGCACGAGAGGATACTGGCCCGGACAGACAATTGGAGAAGGCAAAGGATAGGATAGAGGGGGCCGCCGAAGCCGCCACATAGGCTGAGAATAAAGGACGGAGGTTGACTACCTTCGTCCTTTGTCTTTTAACATTACTTATTTCGGCGGTATATTCGCCCTTATTCGAGCCGATGCGCTAGCGCGCCGCAACAATTGAGCGGCCTAAAGCGTTGTAGTAACAGCGTATATTTATGGTATAGAGCTAAGCCAAATGGAGACATGGAGGCTGCCATGACCAAAGTAGGAAGCAATATTCGGCTCATCTACCGCGCACTCTTCTTATCCGTTGTCCTGATGATGGCAGGGTGTGGCGCAACGCCGCAGGCATCGCCCCAGCCTGGTAAGACTGTTTCTCCAAGCCCCACGTTATCTTCTAACAGCGATCTGGAAACCAACAACGTACCAGAAGCAAGCCTCAAGTGGCGTTCCAAGCCGGGGGACTTCATTGAGGACCCTCCTGTAGCGTCAGGCGACCGAATCTATGTCACCGTAGTCGACTCATGTCTTTGTGCGCTGGATCGGGAGACCGGAGATATTCTTTGGGAGTTCCCTATCGGAGGTGTACAACAGAGTGCGCCGACGTTGTCAGGGGATACGATCCTATTTGCGAGCGCTAAAACGACAGCAATCTCCCCGGATATCCTTCATGACGGCTACATATATGCGGTTGATGCTAAGACCGGCAGCCAGATATGGAGCTACAAAGCGGAAGAAGAGCAAGTCACCAGCCCTCTGGTCGAAGATGGCGTAGTGTACTTCGGCACCGGCCAATGGGCGGGCAGGGTAGGGGGGTACCGCGATGAACCAAATGGAGCGATATATGCTGTATCACTTGCGACGGGCGAGCTAATATGGCGATTGCCTCTTCCTGAAAAGGATATCTGGACAGATATGGCGTTAGAGAATGGCGTGCTCTATTACATGGATCGCGTTGAATATAGAGCGGGACGTGGGCGCTTACACGCTATGGATGTTGCGACACAGCAAGACAAGTGGGCATTAGAACGCACCGACGAATTGGGTGACGCGTTCACGCTCGCTCAAGGGAGCCTCTACGTTACGAGTGATGAAACGCTCGTAGCGATAGATGGAGCTAGTGGCAAGACGAAGTGGACCTTCAAGTTGGGGGACGCCAAGTCAGGTCATGCTATTGTAGCAGCCAGAGCCTCGCGCCTATCCTGCTGCTCGCGGAAAGGGCTAATTCCAACTGACGCCGACATGCCGGCACCCGCCTCAATTGAGGCTTCGCTGGTTATGACCTCCATTTTCATACCTAGTCCGGGTTTGCGCACATCGCCGGCAGTCGCTGATGGAACTGTCTTTATAGGCGCAGGTATAGATACCGGCATTGCTGCTCAATATGGCACAGTCATAGAAGATCATATAGTAGCGTTGGATTTGGAGATGGGCAAGGAAAAGTGGCGTATCAATCTAAGAGAGCAGTCACTATCCAACCCGGCGACGCCCTATATAGCTGATGGCACTCTATATATGGCCACTTTTCGACCGGACGCACTGTATGCTTTGGATGCAAACACAGGAGCGACAAAGTGGCGATTCTTAGCGGACGACGCCATTTTCGCCCCACCAAGTGTTGCTGATGGAGTGGTCTATATCGGAGATTACGGCGGTAACTTCTATGCTCTAGTACCACCCAAGTAAGAATAAAGCAGATCGTATTTGTGAAATTAGAGGGTCTCCCGCGTGTGCTTCTCGCCATCATAGCTCAAGACCGTGCGTTCTTCTTCCAGTTTCGTTTCCAGGTGAACTGGACGGCCCCACAGCGCGTGGACGTATTGCAGCGTCTTTTCGGCGTAGTTCTCATCCAGGTCGTGGTCGTCGTGGACGTGGCGCAGATATAGCTCGCCGTTGTGGTGGTAATCGCCGCTCTCGACCAGGATCGTCGGGTTGCCGAAGTTCGCCATGCGCGCCACGATGTTGTCACGGACGTTGCGCCAGTCCTTGTCCACGATCACCCACTGGTCCCCTTCTCGTTCATACAGGTAGAGGTCCAGTTCCTCCACCAATTCTTCGGTCAGGTAGTTGCGGATGAGCGAGGCGTCGTTCTCCTCCGCGCGCACCTCGAACAGCTTCTTGCGGCCTTCGCCTCCCGTGCGGCCCCACAGCCGCTTTTCTTCCTCGGTCGGGTTGTCCCAGCGGCGCTCTATGTCTTCCAGCACCTTCATGCCGAGCAGGTAGGGGTTCAGTTGAAAACGGGAAGGAGAGAGGACGCCCGCGTTCATGGCCGCGTAGTCGGTGAACTCCTCATCGGCGAGGTCAAGCTCGCGCATTATGCGGGTGTGCGCCAGCACCGCCCACCCCTCGTTACACACCTTCGTCTGCATCTGAGGAACGAAGTAGAGCATCTCCTCGCGCACGATCCCCATCACGTCGCGCTGCCACGGCTCCAGGTGGCGTGAATGGCGCATTATGAAGCCAACCAGGTCCTTTTCGGGCTGGGCAGGCTGACTGTGTGCGTTGCGCGGTCCGCCGTTGCGCGCCTGCCTGGACGCGCGGCCCTCGCCCGTCAACTCAAACAGGTCATCGAAAGGCATCTCGCCGCCGGTATTGTGCTCGCGTTTCGCGTTTCGCTCGTCGTCGTGCGCTGGCTTGGCCCGCTCCGGCCTGCGAGCGTCCACGGGATCTATATGCTCCTGTATGGAGAGCACCGCGTCAAGGAAACGCTCTACTTTAGACAGGCCATGTTCGTATTCGTACTGGCGAATCCTGCCCGCATTGAGCGAAGCGGTCTCTACCATGCGGCGGTTGGTGGCCCCGAAGTAGGCGTTGTGCCTGAAGAAGTCGCAGTGCCCGACCACGTGCGCCATCACCAGCTTGTTCTGGAGAACGGAGTTGGCATCCATCAGGAAGGCATAAGAGGGATCGGTGTTGATCACAAGCTCGTATATCTTGCTCAAGCCGTAGTCGTACTGCGTCTTCATCCGGTGATACATCTTGCCGTGCGACCAGTGCGAGAAGCGCCCCGGCAGCCCGTACGACCCGAACTCGTACATGATGGAGGCAGGCACCAACTCAAAGTGCACCGGGAACGGGTCCAGTCCCAGGTTATGCGCGATCTCCCAAATCGGCGCGATTACGTCCTCTAATGCTTTGGCATCTGCGTCTACCATTAGTTTCTCTTCCAAGTTATCAGTTGTCAGTTGTCGGTTATCGGTTGTCAGCTATCCGACAAC
>JBAURA010000001.1:0-4623 GCA_049580985.1 Chloroflexia bacterium | reverse complement strand
ACTGGGGCCAGGATCGCCAGTAGAGCCACTTATCTAGCTTAGTTGGCTCCATCTGATTAGCCTTCCAACTGGTCCTCTGACACTCTCTTAGCCCTTCTCACGCACAAAACAAACTAGGGTGTGTCTGCAAACTACAACCAAAGGAGGATAGCAGCCACAGTGACAAAGGCTCGGTAGTTGTCAGCACGCTTCTCATAGCGGGTAGCCACGCGCCTGAACTGCTTGAGCCTGTTGATTAGCCGCTCCACTCTGTTGCGTTGCCGATACACCTCCTTATCAAATGGTCCTTTGCGCCCGTGGCGTTCGTTACTCCGGTGAGGAATGGTCATGCGAACACCTCTCCTTCGTAGGTACAAGCGAATATCGCGACTGGTGTATCCCTTGTCGGCTACTATTCGCTTGGGCAAAAGGCGAGGTCGCCCTCTACCTGTGCGCCTGACCGCTCCACTCTCCATCAGTTGCCTGAATACCGTCACCTCATGCTGCTGGCCTGGAGTAAGCGTAAACGTGACCGGCTTGCCCGCACCTTCACACCGTACGTGTATCTTGGTGGAGAACCCTCCCTGGCTGCGGCCTAACGCTTCCTTTTCTGGGTCCCCCCTTTTGCACCAGCTGCGTGCTGGTGAGCGCGCACGACGGTGCTATCTACGTAGTGGGCGGCCCACTCTATCTTCCCTTCGGCATCGGCTTGCCTCTGTAGCTCCGAAAGGATGCGGTCCCACACTCCTGCCTTACGCCAGCGGTAGAAGCGAGAGGATAACGTCTTCCACGAGCCGTAGCGTTCAGGCAAGTCCCGCCAAGGAGCACCTGTCCTCGTTATCCATAGGATGCCGTTCAGCACTGTTCTCAAGTCGTTGCCTGGGCGGCCTGTCGTCGGTTTCTGCGGTGGGAGCAGAGGCTCCAGCCTCTCCCACTGCTCATCGGTTAGCTCATGTCTTCGTACCATGAGCCCATTTTACCAACTTTGCAGACACACCCTAGTATGCAACCGAACGGCCCGCTTCGTCGAATGCATGTCCGTCGTCCCAGCCACTTACACAGATACACACCTCTATCGTGGGTTGGTTTGCATTCGCTCAACGAAGTAACCAGGTTTCTCGCAGGTTTCAGTTTCTTCCGGTTCAGACTCTATAGGCTTGTCCAGACGACCAAAGACCACCAGGAGGCGACTAGGATCAAGCCCTAACAAAGGAATGTCAAACATCTCAGGACCATACGGGCGAATACGTACACCCTTCTTATAACGATCCGCAAGCCGGTCAACAGGGTGTGCGTAGTGAATATTACCGCAGCCGCAGCTAGGACACATTCTGAAGTCCATCTCGTATTTGCCTGCAATCCAAGAGTAATCGGGAGCGTGACCATACAGGGGATACCACCCATAAGGATAGCCCTTTTTCTCAGAAAGCTGTCTCCCCAACAGCCCTAGCAATACCTCATATGGCGTGCCCACATTTTCAGAGTGCATCTCAAACCTGCTACGCTCGAACCACTGCACCAGATACTCTTTGCCATTGGTGCCGCGCTCCATTTGCGGCTCTGTTATCGGGAAGCCGTGCACGAACAGCCCCCCATGCGTGTCCCAATATTGCTTGAATGTCCCACTAAGGTTGTGGCCTGTCTCCTGGAAGTAGGTAGCTCCGGCAATGGGAGAGGCAGGCAGATCTTGCTGCCTGAAGTCACGACCAAGCACACCCAGCAGCACCTCGAATTGAGTGCCTTTGTCCTCAGGATGCAGCTCAAAGCGGGTACGCTCGAAGTACTGCACCTGGTGCAGCCTGTTGTCTTTGCCTACAGGCTCGAAGAACTCCTCGGTTAGAGGGTAGCCGAACTGCTCTAACCCACCATACCTTTGCCAGTAGTCGAGGAATGCTCCCCTTAGGGTGTGGCCTGTCTGGGGAAAGTACTGTACACCCGCTTGTTTGGGATCGGGTATTGGGTCTGTTAAGAGGATGGTGGATGTTGTCGAGGTGGGTTGGGCTGGTGTCTGGCCGAGGTGGGCAGCAGTGGCGGGGGTGAGGCTTGTATTGCCGGAAAGGGCAATCAGCGCAAACACAGAAAGCAGCCCTGCTATAACCATAGCCTGGCGCTTGCAGAGTGATACGGGAGTGGGTGAATGCAGTTTGTGCGTAAACACTGTTGCTCCCTCCAATTAGTACACTCTACACTCTGAACAGAGAAACTACCAGGGCGGGGTTGGATTGTAAATGCCTCATAATACCCTCCCTGGTTCGGATTATTTGCATGTCGAGTAGCCAGGTCATTTTAGACACATCCGCCAGATGTATTCGGTTCATTATCGTTATTTGGTTGGCAAGGCAGCGACATGCGCGCATGCCACCCTGTTGGAATTACCTCGAATGACGGTTTTGAAAGAAGCTCTTGGTGATGTCTGATGAAAAACTCATGAGCGCTCCTATGGCTGTTAGCAGGTAGTTGCTTATTTGGCCTCATCTATACCTTTCTTTTCAATTAGCGCACCTACATCCGCGAGCGCATCCAATTGCTCCTGCTGGGTTTCTTCCTGGCGGTGGACGATCTTTTTGGTGCGGCGGCGGGTGCGGAGGAGGATTATGAAGGTGGGGATGAGGACGATGTCGGCGATGACGGCGGCGATGATGGCGGCCTGCACCTGGTTTTGCCAGATGAGGCCGCAGGAGGCGCAGGCGGCAAGGACGCCTCCGAAGGCTACCCAGCCGATTATGCGTTGTGTCTTGGGATCGGGCATGAGGGGTTGGGGATTAAGGGATTAAGGGATTAAGGGATTAAGGGATTAAGGGATTAAGGGATTAAGGGATTAAGGGGTTAGGGGATTGGGGTTAGCTGGTAGGTTGTACTCACGCATCACGTATCACGTTTCGCGGTTTCGTCAGGTTGGTCGGAGAGGAGGTCGGACATTTTTTGTTCGGTGTCGTTTAGCTCGGTGTGCCAGCGGGTGCCTCGGAGGCGGGTGTATTGGCGGTAGAAGAAGATGGCTGCGATGCTGTCGATGATGGCGACGGCGAAGAAGACTATGGCGATGAGCTGTTCGCCGCGCAGGGCGAGGTACATGGCAATGATGTAGCCAACAGTGGCGGTGGTGCCGCAGATGGTGAGGGCGAGGCGGGCGGAAGATTCGGTCATGGGGAGGACGGTTGTCGGTTGTCAGTTGTCGGTTGTTAGTTGCCAGTGGTTGCCCAGAGGCCGTGGGCGTCGTAGGAGGTGAGGGTGGAGGGGGTGATGGTATTGGAGAGGCTGGCGGGGGTGCGGGTGTGGACGCGGAGGTAGTTGTCGGTGAGGCCGGACCAGAGGCGTTCGCCAGTTGCCAGTCGTCGGTTGTCGGTTGTCAGTTTAACTTCGGTTTCCCAGAGGACGGAGCGGGTGTGGCCTAGCTGTTGGATGGAGTAGGTGGCTTCGGCGGCCTCGCTGATGTGCATCATCTGGAGGGTGCGGGCGTGGCGGATGTCGGGGTGGACCTGGCATGTCATGGCGGCGGCGGGGGTGCCTGGGCGTTGAGAGTAGGGGAAGACGTGGATGTGTGAGAAGTCCATGTCGCGGACGAAGTCGAGGGTTTGCTGCCATTCGTCTTCGGTCTCGCCTGGGAAGCCGGTGATGAGGTCGGTGGTGATGGCGATACCTGGGACGGCCTCGCGGCACTGGCGGACGACGGCGGCGAATTGGGCGGTGGTGTAGTCGCGCTTCATGCTGGCGAGGGTGGGGTCGCAGCCGCTCTGGAGGGGGAGGTGGAGATGGGGGGCGAGGCGACCGTGGAAGGCGGGGTCGGTGAGGAGGGGGAGCATCATGACGGCGTCGGTCGGCTCGACCGAGGTGATGCGGAGGCGCGGGACGGCTGTGCGCTCCAGCACGGCGCGCACTACGCTCGGGAGGTCGGGGGCCTCGGTGGGGTCGGTGGAGGCGCGCTTGCGCTGGGCGTGGTCCTGGCCGTACTTGCCCATGTGGACGCCGGTAAGGACGATCTCTTTGAAGCCCTCGGCGAGGCGGGCGTTTACGATGTCTACTACCTGGTTGGTAGGGGTGGAGCGGGGCATGCCGCGTGTAAAGGGGATGATGCAGAAGGTGCAGAAGTCGTTGCAGCCGTCCTCAATCTTGACCATAGAGCGGGTGCGGGACTTGAGGTCGGGGTCCTCACCGGTGAGCCAGGAGGGACTCTCAATTTTGGATTGTGTTAGCCTGATCCCCGAGCCCTGACCCCTGGTCCCTAGCCGGTGGTTCACTAGCGAGAGCAGGTCGTCCTTCTGTTTGTAGCCGATGATGAGGCCGACTTCGTCCATCTCTTCGAGGGTGGATTTGCCCGATTCGGCGTAGCAGCCGGTGGCGACTACGAGGGCTTGAGGGTTGGCGCGGGCGGAGCGGCGGAGCCAGGAGCGGCTTTTGCGGTCGGCTATGTGGGTGACGGAGCAGGTGTTGACCACGTAGACCTCGGCGGGAGCGGTGGGTGGGACGATACGCCAGCCGGCGGCGCGGAAGTCGGCGATGGCCTTCTGGGTGTCGCTCTGGTTGACTTTGCAGCCCAGGGTGACGAAGGCGATCCTGGGCGCGCCTGGGTCCGTTTGGGCCTCAGGGCGGTTGTTCCTGTGCAAAAACTGAATATCGGCCATGGCGATCAATTATACAATATCCATT